>NZ_LJOU01000032.1:0-50437 GCF_001672085.1 Anabaena sp. AL93
ACATATTTGAATCTACTAAGTCTTGGGGTGAAAGCATAATCAATTTATTAGATTGGATGCATAATGGACTTTCGTATTTTCCCAAAAGTATAGGAACAATGATTAGATGGTTTGGTGAAGTCGTAGGTTATTTTGATGGCAGAACTACGAGTGGTACTGTTGAAGGAATTAATAATAAACTCAAATTAATCAAAAGACTTGGATATGGCTTTCGTAACTTTAGTAATTTCCGATTACGTAGTTTATTAAACTGGCACTTTAGTATTAATTCTCCATAAAAGAGACGCAAGAGCCACAAAAACTTTGTTAAAAACTGGTTTATCTCATCCTTTATTAGTTGCGAAAATCATTCCCCAAGTTGGTTTATTGAGTTTGTTAGATTGGATGTTACATTATGTGAATTTAATTGTGTATACTAGTTTGTTCTCTCTAAGTCCAAGATTAGAAATATTAGTTAATAATCTATCACCAGAAAACCGATATTATTGGCATCGGTTAATAGATAAATGGAAGTTTGGTTCTGGTAGTGATTATTCTGAATAATACAGCACTTTCCGGTGTGATGAGGTACATATCCAGCGGGCAAGATGTCCGCACTACAAGAGTTTCATAATTCAAGTTTGTACCTCATTAGAGCGGAATCTGCTGTATCTGGTAAATGGTTATGAATAGAGGTTTTGTGATTTTATACGTCAAATTAGTTTAACGCTCCCATTGACATAGTATTAATATTGATACTATTATTTATTTAATGCTAATCATAAGCATCTTACCTATCCTATAAAAAAATTGAGGAAATGGAAGATGGTTAACTATACCCACTACACATATAAAGTTACTTGGTCGGAAGAAGATCAAGAATTCGTGGGATTGTGTGCTGAATTTCCCAGTCTGTCTTATCTTCATAAAGATCAGAATGCTACACTCAAAGGTATTACAGATTTAGTAAAAGATGCAGTAACTGATATGGAATCTAATGAAGAGCTAGTTCCAGAACCCAGGGCAAACGCATCTTATTTTTAGAATGCTTACTAAACAATAGTCGGCGTTGCTGAATTAGGGTATGAAATTGAAAAATCAATGATTTCAAACTCTTACTCTCTGCGCCTCTGCGCCTCTGCGTGAAACAAAATCATACTCTTAATCAGCAACGCCCAATAGTCCTATATATTTTTTCAGCTATGAAGACAATGGCGGATTTTTTGCATCTCCGTTGTCGCTAAACCTAAATACATTTGCTGTAATTCTGTGGATAAATCAGGGTTTTTGATCAAATGTTCTATCCGGCTTTGCACAGTAGCAATCAAGTTATCTAAGTTTTCGTCAGCAACTATATGTTGTTTCTGTATCTGCTTTAAGTCTGGCTGTAGTGGTAGTTCGGTGGAGTTACTTTGGTTATGGAAAGATTTAGCTTTTTCGGTTTCTAATTGAGCTACAGTTATTTGTAATGTTTCTATGACTCCATACATCTCCAGTGGATCAAATATTCGCAACAAGCTGGTTTGAGTGACGATCGCTAACTTTGCTCCCCAATCCCAGGATACAACTAATCGCTGCACTCGTCGCTGCTGCATTTCTTGATGGGCAGACCAGAGAGAATCTTCTGGACTTAGCAAAAATAAGGGTGTACTCATCACTGTTTTTGCTTGAATTTGAGCCAAATTTAATCCCAATGCTTGAAATTGTACGATGTCTCTTTCTGTCACAATTCCTACTGGTTTAAAGGCTGATAAGACATCGTTCCAGGAATCTGTTTTGACTATCACCACGCAACTAACTTGATTTTCCGCCATCATCTGTGCCAAGCTGAGTACGGAGGCTGTAGGTGGTGCATGAATTACCTGAGTTGTCATTACTTCTGACACCCGCCGCATTTTCAGCAAGTTGGTGGGGCGCAAAATTTGTCTAATACTTTCTGGGGAGACAATCCCCACGAGTTGTTCCTCTGCATTGACTATCACTAAGTGGCGAATGCGATATCGTCGAAACAAAAACAGTGCGGCAAAGATATCCCGAAATGCAGTTTCCGCCAAGGTTATGACTGGATGCACCATGACATCAGCTATTTTCACATCAGCAAAATCTCTACCCGCCGCTGTAAGTTTGACAATATCTCGCTCTGTGAAAATACCCAGTATTTCTGTTTCTTCCATGACTAAAATACAACTTGAACGCGTACCTCCCATGGAACTAAAGCCAATTCCTGAATCAAAATCAGGTAATAAACAACTATTACCTCGCGTCTGATTCATTAAATTCACAACATTAATTAGGGAAGTATGGGGCGCAACAACCAGTGGATGCCTATCTATCGCCTCTTCTAAGCAGGGAACGCCAATGAGTGGGTCATCAATTTGCATGGTTGACAATAGCTGATGAAGTTAATTTATGAAGTTTTGTAAAGTTTTTTGTCATATATATATTATTTCTACAAATTTCAGTTATGATACGAGGGATGTAAAGGATAAATCGAGGAAACAGTTTACATATAAAGGATTGAATGCTCAAAAGGTAAATATGGGATAAAATTTAAAGTTGTCTATCCAAATAGGGCAAAGAAGACATTTTTACTTTGTGGTTCTAAATCAGAGCCAATGTGGGCATCAGTCTTCGTCCATGCCGGAAATTCTTTGTATTTTACCATACAGCCTGTCTAAAACCCTTTTAACTGATACAGGTTGCCACTGACTGCCTCGCTTGGTTGTATATCCTTGCTGGTTAAGCCACGCGGCAATTTGTGGAAGTGATTTTCCTGACTTGTGGTGACGGCGAATTAATTCAATGATCTGTTGTTCAGATGGATTCTCTACTAGTTCACCATTAACTGACTGTTGACCAAAAGCAGGTGAACCATAGCCGGCATAGCCGCCACTGGCAGCTTTCGCTTTCCTGGCTTGGTCTAGCTTTTCCCACAGGTAAGAGTCTTTTGATTTTTCAGTTGCCATAGTTTTGAGAATTCAATCACCTCTGTAGATATGATATCTCAAATATTGGCTATTCCTAGAGGAATCTTATATTTGGGGATTGTATTGGTTGTTGATTTCATCTCATCTTAGGTTGGAAATAGGGGGTGTTTGAATGCGATTGATTTTTTTGGGAGTACCGGGTGCTGGTAAGAGTACGCAGGGGGCAGCACTGTCAAGCCAATGGCAAATTCCCCATATTTCCATTGATGATATATGCCGTCAGGCGATCGCCAAGGAGACTTCTTTCGGCTTAAAAGTCAAGCCCTATATAGAAAGAGGTGATGTAGTTCCAGATGATTTCCTGCTGAATATCATCCGCCAACGCTTAAATCATGCCTCTGCTCAACAGGGTTGGATTCTGGATGGATTTCCTGGTAACTTATCCCAGGCGAAACTTCTTGATCAACTACTATTAGAAATCCAGGCTAAAAACCACAATACTTCATCAAAACAGCTTTACGACCAAGTTTTTAGCTTTTATGTCCCCATTGATGTTTTGTTGCCAAGGTTACTGCAACAAAGTCGCCTAGATGATACTCATGATAACATTTACAAGCGAATAGAAATCTATCATGAGCATTCTGCGTCCTTAATTCAGTATTATCGCCAACAAAATTGTTTAACCATGATTAATGGCGATCGCTCAGTTGAAATAGTAACTCAGTTTTTACAAGATTCCGTTGCCAAATCTTATTTAACAGCAAATAAAAAAATTTAACTGCTGGAAAAATATTTCCTATTTTATGCGAAAGAAAAGAAAAATCAAAAGATTACAATTTCTATGGCATCAGAGTTATAGAACTTCTGAGCCTTGTGTTACCTCAACAAATAACCTCAATTATTTGACAATTTTCCATCTTACAACTACATAATCACCAATTTAAATTTTTGCTGGAGAAACCTATGGCTACTTCTGAAAGTCTGAATGAAAGTCTTGTTAAATATATCCAAAAATCAGAATTTGAATCGCTATTAGAAGCGGAAGAGTTGTTTGTCATGGACTGTACCGCAACTTGGTGCGGACCTTGTAGGATGGTTGCTCCTTTAATGGATAAACTAGCCGAAGAATACAAAGATCAGGTAAAAGTAGTCAAATTAGATGTTGGTGACGGCGAAAACCAAAGCATTGCGAAAAAGTACGGTATTCGCAGTATTCCCGCAGTTATGTTTTTCAATAACGGTGAATTATCAGAAATAGTTGTTGGGGTAGTTCCCTACGAAAAATTCACCATAGCTTTAAACAAAATACTTTCACCTTCTTGAGGGAGTTTCTCCATGCAGAGAGCGTATATATTTCCATGTCCTAATTGCGGTAGTGAAGCAAAACGTCAGTTTTTAACTGATGAAAAACTAGCTCACAAGTATTCTTTGATTAATCAAATTATCCGCACAGAGTGTCCAGTTTGTGACTACCTGATGGTAATACGCTCTCTGGATGGAAGTGTCATTGAAGCTTACGCACCTGGAATACCAAGTAATTTTCAACCATTAACGACATCTAATCTTTCTCCAGAAGTTTCTAAACAGCACATATTAGAGATGAGTAAATCTATTTTATTCTCCCCCATATGTAGACATTTACCAAATGAAAATCCCAAAAATTCATACTCATTACTTTCAGGATCTCAACCATGATTAAAGCTGAAGACATAATGACCACAGAAGTTGTGACAATTCGCGGTTCAGCAACCGTAGCAGAAGCTGTAGCACTGATGAAAGAACGCCATCTGCGCTCTTTAATTGTCGAACCTCGCACAGAAAATGACCCCTATGGCATGATAACTGAAACTGATATTGTTTATAAAGTTGCTGCTTACGGTAAAGACTCCAAACAAGTGCGAGTTTATGAAATTATGACCAAGCCTTGTATTGTTGTCAATCCTGAACTTGGTGTGGAGTATGTAGCCCGCTTATTTGCCAATACAGGCATCCGTCGCGCTCCTGTCATTAAAGGTAAACTATTAGGAATCATCTCAATTACTGATATTCTCAGAAAAAGTGACTTTGTGGAAAATCCAAAAAGCTATTTTGAGATGTATTGTCAGGAATTTCCCGATGCTTTAGAAGCCAGAGTTTACGAAGATTAAATCCAATAATTCATGTTTTTTTGCCCAGGTAAGCATACTCATTTACATAAGAATAATGAGCAATCTGGAGAAAGCTGAAACGGGATTTTTGCAAATTCATGACAATTCACAAGTTACCCACAAATTTCAATCCAACTATTGATAGGAACTTATAAACCGATGATGAAAGCTGAAGACATAATGACCACAGAAGTTGTAACAATTCGTGGTTCAGCAACCGTAGCAGAAGCTGTAGATTTAATGAAATATAAAGGTTTGCGATCTTTAATTGTTGAACCTCGCACAGAAAATGACCCCTATGGTATGGTCAGTGAAACTGATATTGTTTATAAAGTTGCTGCTTACGGTAAAGACTCCAAACAAGTGCGAGTTTATGAAATTATGACCAAGCCTTGTATTGTTGTCAATCCTGAACTTGGTGTGGAGTATGTAGCCCGCTTATTTGCCAATACAGGCATCCGTCGCGCTCCTGTAATTAAAGGTAAGCTATTAGGAATCGTCTCAATTACCGATATCCTCAGAAAAAGTGATTTGTTTGAAAATCCAAAACGCATCTTTATTGAAGACGAAATAGAAGTTGCACGGGAAGAAGCGAGAACAATTTGTACAACTAAGGGAGATTCTTCTCGTGAATGTGCAGCAGCTTGGGATATTGTAGAAGAACTTCTGGCAGTAGCATCTGACCAAAGATTAGTGAAGGAAAATGTTGTCGAATAAATATTATTTGCCTTGCCTGATTTGCCCAAAATTCTCATAGGGGTAAAGGTTTTTTCTTGCCTTTGTCCCTTTAAATAACACCTATAGACAATACCTTGTCCATTTTCTGCTTTGTTGGGTTTCATGCTAATTGCTCCGCGAACGTTCACGTTCCACAACCCAACCTACAAATCAAGGCTTTTTCTAATTTGGACAAGGTATTGATAGAGATAAGTAGGTGAACACAATAAAACCAAACTGTGTAAAGAAATGTAAAATCGCCTAAACCCTCTTCACTCTTGCCTCTTGCCTCTTGCCTTTTGCCTTGCCATAACGACAATTTTCAACGCCAACCTACTTAGTTGATTTGTCCATTTTTTTATAGGATGAGTCAGGATTTAGATTTAACTTCTATTTTTCATATCCAAAAACTTTAATTGTTGATATAAACAACGAATTTGCTGCAAATTTACACCTGCTAATTCTGCTTTTCTTAATGGATTACCAAAAATTGCGTCTACTTCTAAAGGACGCTTTTCATCAAAATCAATTTTCATACTGGTGCGGTAGGGTTTCATTTTTGTGGTGTAATCTAACATGGTTTGAATAAAACTTTCAGGAATAATTCTCCCTGTACTTTTTGCCCCTGCGACTACCTCCCACATCAAACTTTCCACTAACTGACGAGTGTGAATATCCGTCATCAATTCATCTGTTCTCCCATCAAGAATTACAGATAAGCCATTATAGGGAATATTCCAGACTAACTTTTTCCAACGTCCTAATAGTAGATCTTCTAACATTTCTATAGATATACCAGCATTTTCAAAATCTGTGGTAACTTCCCGTATTTTTTTAGTAATGCCGGTTGATTGATAATTAGATTTATACTCACCTAAAGTAATTTGTCCATAATCTAAATGATGAATATGTCCTGGTGCAACTTTATTAGCACAGAGAAAACATAAACCCCCAATAATGCTGACATTATTGACAATTTCTGCAACTTCTGCTTCTATATCCAGTCCATTTTGTAATACCAATACTACCCCGTCATCTTTAACTATTGGTGGTAATAAATGGGGTAAAAGTTGATTTTGGGTTGTTTTTAGTGATATTATTACCACATCACACGGTGGCATTTTGTCTACATTGTTATAAGCATTAACTTGGGGGAGGGTGAAATCACCGTCTTTAGACTCAATAATGAGACCATTTTCCCTTACCTGTTGGTAATCGCTTTTGAGTAAATAGTGAACTTCTAAACCGGATTTTTGGAGTTTTGCGCCATAAAATCCACCTAATGCGCCGGTTCCTAATATTGCATAAGTGCGTTTATCCATTTGATGTATAAAAAAAACTGAAGAAAATCATCAGACTATATTTTACCAGAATTGTCATTAATAAAACTTAAACATGATTTACTATCTTGTAGAAGCTTTGCTAGAGAGGTAAAATTCATGGCTGATATTGTTGATATTGCAGTTAGTAATGATGCGTTTAAAACTTTGGTAGCTGCTGTTTCTGCTGCTGGGTTAGTGGAAACATTAAAAAGTCCGGGTCCATTCACCGTGTTTGCACCCACTGATGACGCTTTTGCTAAGTTACCACCAGGCACAATTACAACTTTATTACAAAATATTCCCCAGTTAGCACGGATTTTAACCTATCACGTTGTTCCTGGAAAGTTAACAAAGGATGATTTAGCGAAACTAGGTACAGTCAATTCTGTGGAAGGTTCTCCCATCAAAATTAATTGTGAAGATGGTTTTGAGGTGAAAAACGCCACAGTTTTAGCAGCAGATATTATTGCTGATAATGGTGTAATTCACGTTATTGATACTGTGATTTTGATGGGTTAGTCCCACAAGCTGAATTTTTTGATTTTGACATTCTGATAGAGACGCTGGAAGCAACGTCTCTATATACTAAACACGGGTGAGATCTAAACTTTTGCCAAATGACAAAGAACCCAGATGTGTAGGGGTTTAGCTCATGCTTTACCCCCTACCTTTAGAATCAAACAATCAAGCCGTTTTGAGTATAATTAAAATTAAGAAATTGAGTTGTTAGGGCTAATTCTTTAAAAAATGTAACATAAATGGTGTAGCCACTCACTTTTGAGATAAGATTACCTAAGTAGCCTGGAATTTATAATAAAACCTAATCATAAGAACCTACAATTATCTATCCCCCAAAATTAATGTTAGATTTTCACACCTTAACTGAATTTTCCCGCAATCACTGTATAGGTATCTGTGGCTTTCTAGTCCCGGCCAATGTCTTGACTACCTTATTAACGATTATCCTCGCGTTTCTCAATCGTCCCATGAGTCAAGTCTGGGCATCTGTGACACTAGCCTGTACATTTGCTGCAATCATGATGCTGCACGTTTATACTTGGTTTATGATTGGTGTAGTGATGTTACCCACGTATGTCTTGTTATCCCTAGCTGTCACCTGTTTATTAACTAATCTTTTAGTAATTATCTGGCGGAGAAATCCTCTACAATTATTTTCTCTAGGTAAATAATGACAGCATCAATCAAAAGTTAGAAGTAAAAACGTAATTTTATTTCAACTTTCTATATCCCCGACTTCTTAAAGAAATCGGGGATATAATTTTACCAATGTTTAGATTTTAGCAGCAAGAACCACAGTGGTGATGATTATAACCGCCCCAACTGTTGCCGCCCCAACTGTTACCTCCCCAGCTATGATATCCAGAATAACCACCACCGATAACGTTTTGTACTTCATCGGTAGCTAATTCATTCATAAAACTAGCAGCATCATTAAATAAATCATAACCAACAGGAAGTAATGCGGATATTTGGATATTAGCCATGATAATTCCTCCTTGTATGTATTATCTTGATAAAAGATAAGTAAGATCAGATGTGATATGCACTAACCTTAGTTTTTATTCTTTCAAAAAGAATTTATAAATTCAAGGCTTTGATGCCAATGGATAAGACGTTATTGAAATAGTTTTGTCTAGTTATTGATGGCAATTAGTAATTATTTTTTCTTGACTAAAAGACTTTTTATTTTGATTTTTTGCTATATGGTAGAGATGTTTCATGCAACATCTCTAGAAAAAAGTTATTTTTTCGGTGTATTATATTTATCCGAAAAACCAGACTTAATTAAGTTTGTTTTGTCTGAAATACCAGGAATTTTTAATTGGTAAATTCTGCCCGCAATTGGTTAACAACTCGATCTAATCCCACAGAATGGGCGGCTTTGAATAATAGGCGATCGCCTGTTTGCATAAATGTTTTTAATCTTGTTACCAAATCAGCATGATTTGTGAAACATTCGCAAGATATATTATCGGCACTATTAGCAATAATTTCCGCATCTTGACCATCAACTAATACCAATAAACCATCCAGATGCAAATTCTTGACCATTTCTCCAACTTTTCGATGAAGTTCTGGGGATCTTTCTCCTAGTTCTTTCATTGCCCCTAAAACCGCAATTTTTCGCTTTCCGGGTGTGTCTGCTAACAACTGTAAAGCTGCTAACATGGCTTCTGGGGCGGCATTATAGGTTTCATCTAAAATCACCACATCATTAGGTAAAGTAAAGCGTTGACTTCTACCTGTGGGCATATTTACCATAATACCAGATTGTAATAATTGCCAATCAATTTCTAATACCTTGGCTACTGCTAAAGCTGCTAAAAAATTGGTAGCATTATGACGACCGGGTAAAGGTAAAGGTAGACGCATTCCCGCAACTTCTACAGTTTCATTATCAGTTAATTCTCCTTGAATATCGCCACCGGAAAAACCATAACTGATAACTTTACCCTGCCAGAACTTCGCTGCCGTTTCCATTAATAATGGATTATCATAATTAAGAATAGCAATACTATCATTTGGCATGGTTGCTAATAATTCACATTTAGCTTCTGCAATGGCTTCTTCTGAACCAAGTAACTCAATATGCGCCGTGCCTACATTAGTAATTACGCCAATTGTCGGTTTAACAATTTCTGTCAATTCGGCAATTTGTCCCCTTCCCCGCATAGCCATTTCGATGACAGCAAAGTTATTTTCTCTACCCATTTCTAACAGGGTTTTGGGAACACCTATTTCATTATTAAAATTCCCGTAGGTTTTATGAACTTTGCCTTTTGTGGCTAAAACTGCGGAAATTAATTCTTTGGTTGTGGTTTTCCCGACTGAACCTGTGATGCCAATGACAGGAATAGCAAAGCTTTCGCGCCACCATTTAGCAATTTGTTGATATGCCTTTAAAGTATCTTTAACCCGCAAAACCGGAAAACCGGGATTTTCGTAATGACGATCAACTATTGCAACTATAGCCCCTTGAGCGATCGCTGTGGGTACAAAATCATGTCCGTCAAACTTTTCTCCTCGCAAAGCCAAAAACACTTCCCCTGGTTGCAAAATGCGGGTATCTGTTTGTATCCCAATAGCCAACTGAGTTAAGGTAGATACAGATACATTCACAGGTTCAGCGATAAGAACTTCAAGCAGTTGAGAGATAGTGATAGAGACTGACATACTGATAAACGATAGGGTATTTTAAAGTTATTCACCTTATCATTTTTTGTGTCACTTTCATTGAAGATTTATTTTTGTGAAGTTCTATACACTAAACTGGTTTAGATGATTTGTAATACGTATTACTGTTGAAGTGGAGAATCTATCTCTTGTTTAATTCTATTGATTAGGTAATCTCCTTTTCTTCAACAGTAGTATTTTCTGGAACTGATTAAATCATGTTTATTTGTCCTTTGTGTTGATATTCTGTTGTTGGATAATCTGGCTAATTTCTTCCAGACTTAAATTTAAAACTTGTGCGATTTGTTCTCTAGTTAAACCTAATGCTATTAAACCAGGAACTGCATCTAACTTAGCTTTGCGTTCACCTTCTTCCTTTCCCTCTTCTTTTGCTTCTTGATAAAATCGGGTTTGTTTTAACTCACTTAATCCAAACATGGCTTCTATTTCCTCCCTATTCATTCTTGGAAACTTGTAAATTAAAATTGTCTCGATAATTTGTAAGAGTTGTTGCTGTTGAAGTTGAGAATTTATCTCTTGTTTAGTTCTGGTGATTAATTCTCTAGCTTGGGTAATGGAATTATCTTGGTTAGCGATGATTAGTTTTATTGTAGCAATACCAATGGGTAAAGATGTTGTTTCTGCTAATTCATCGAGATAAATAACTCTAACTCGTTGACTGGTGAAGAATTCTTGATAATGCTGAATATCTTGTGTATCTATGCTGCGGGTTGGATAGATAACTACAGCACTCCAGTGATTTTTGGGGTTGTTTTGGCGAATGTAAAGAAATATTTCGCTAAAAAGTCTATGGTAGAGATCCTTATCTGATTGAAATTGTACTTCTAAAAAGTAGATGGGGTTATCTGTATTTTGGTTAGGTAAGAAAACTCCATCTATTCTCAAGGCTGTTTGTTTAACTTCAACTGATGAAAATTGATAAAGTTCTGCTAGTTGGGGAGAGTTACCAATCAGTTCAAAAAATATGCTGGGTATTTCTTGAAATAATCGGTAAAATATGCTGTCTGTTTTCATTTTAAAAAGTTGTTAAACACTGTAAAATTTTGAGACTTTTTAATAAATTTTTCATCTCTAAACATAATGTTAGTATCAATAGCAATCATTGATGACCTAATTCTTCTATTCCCTGTGCTACCGCTTGTTCCATTTCTTCAATTGTTTTGGCTTTTCCTTGATAATTCAAACAACCAGCAGCATCATCTAATGTTGTTTCTGGAAAAGTTTTTTTAGGCTTTAATAAAATTCCATCCCCCAAATTAATTATTATTAATTCCTGTCCATCTTGCCAATGATACTGATCTCTTAAAACTTGGGGAATAGTAATTTGACCTTGAGTTGATAGTTTAGTAATTTCCATTGCAATAATTTTCCACTATTTATGGTAATCCAATTTTAACATATATTCATAGCTATATTAGTCAATATGATAAAATGCTAATTCATTTTCCGCATCGTCATAAAACCGCACTTCAATTCCCACAGCTTGAGAAATCCAATTTACATTATTAAAATATTCTGGAATTGAAAAACCTTCTGCTGGATAGGTACGATACCAAACTTTTTTTGTTTTATTCCATTCATAACCTTCAGCTTTCAACAAATGGCTAATTGTGTAAGTACCATTGCTACCTTTACCAATTTGATTGCCAACTTTAACAGTAATATACTGTACAGTCCCCACACCAATAAAAGTTTGATAATCTGACCAATTTAATATAGAAATTTCTGTTCTCCTGTTTAATTCGTCAAGAAAAGGTGATGAATTTGTACTTTCTGTAATAATAAATAAAGTTTCAACTGCACGAGTTAAAGCCACATAAAATAAACGTCTTTCTTCATTTACTACAGACTCAATGCTATCACCAAAGACACGGGTAAACATTAAATCAGGATGTATCAAGGGATAACAACGAGGAATAGCATCAAGTATTATATATTCTTTGACTCCATTGCGACGATAAGCTTGTTTTTTGCCATGTAGGTCAATAGCTGCACTACTAGCAGCAATTTCTACCACCAACTCCGGCGCACCTTCAATATAATCGTCCTCACTAATTCGAGTTTGTCCACCTGCTTCTGGTATAATAATCAGAATTGCATCAGGTTGAGGTTCATTATCTAAATCTAGCCGGACTGTAGGTTCAACTCCTAATGCCACACCAGGAGTTAAAACTTCATAATTACCAATCCATGTTAAGATGCGACCATGAGGTTGTCCATGACTTCTAAAACGCAGAGCAGCCGGCATAATATAAACAATTCCTTCAATTAATTCAGCTTTTTTAGGTTTAGATGTTGTATTATATCGCCGTTCAAATTCATAACGGGTGAGTTTATCCCCGTTTGTTAAAGGAGGAATTGTTGAAGCCAGAAAGGGTATTTTTACCATAGTTTTTGTAATAAGTAATAAAGCCCTGAGTGTATCATAGCAAATTATTCACAATTTTCATTATCTAATTTTATTGTCTATAACATGACAACTTTCTTGACAGACTCCACAGATATAAATAGATTTAATTTATCGGCAAAATTAAACCCAAAACAAAGAAGTGAATTGGGTCAATTTATGACTCCTGCGACAGTTGCGAGATTGATGGCAGGACAATTTAACAATTTATCAGGTCATATTAATTTACTAGATCCTGGTGCTGGTTTTGGGTCTTTAACTGCTGCTTTTGTAGAGCGATTATTGACGAATTCTAATCAAGTTGAAAGTTGTTTTATCACAGCTTATGAAGTAGAAGCAAGCTTTATACCCTCGCTGCAAGAATGTCTTAATCACTGTTGTCAAGCCTTAAAAAATAGAGGGATTAAAGCAGATTATTGTTTACAGAATGAAAGCTTTATTGGAAGTATTACAGAAAATAATTTACCACTTTTTAATACTTATACCCAGAATTTTACTCATGCTATTATGAATCCACCTTATAAAAAGATTAACAGTAAATCAATTGAGAAAAAAATACTGTCAAAGCTGGGAATTGAAACGGTAAATTTATATAGTGCATTTGTTTGGCTATCCATATTACAACTTTCTATAAATGGAGAGATAGTGGCAATTACTCCGAGAAGCTTTTGTAATGGTAGTTATTTTCGTCCTTTTCGCCAAGCTTTTTTGGAAAAAATGGTACTCCAAAATATTCATATATTTGAAAGTCGCTCATTAGCTTTTGCAGAAGATAATGTTTTACAAGAAAATATTATTTTTCATGCTACAAAAACAGAAATTAAACCTAAATTTATAGAAATAAGTATTAACTCAGAACAAGAATTAGATAGTTTTTCGGAAATGAGACTTGTTCCCTATAACCAAGTTATTGAAAAAAATGATCCTGAAATGTTTATCCATGTTCTTACCAACTCTTTGGAAGATGCTTTAAAAGTGCAAATGGATAAATTTCCATCTACATTAGAAGAACTTAGTTTGGAAATTTCAACCGGTCCAGTTGTAGATTTTCGTCTCAAATCATCTTTAAGAAATTCCTTAGATGATCAAACAGTTCCCTTAATTTACCCAGAATCTATCAAACCAGGAAAAGTGTTATTTCCTCCCACAAAACCGAAAAAATCAATTGCTATTGAAAAGAATCAAGAAACACAAAAATGGTTAATTCCATCAGGTTGTTATATTGTAGTCAAACGGTTTTCTGCAAAGGAAGAAAAACGCCGTATTGTTGCTGCTGTATCTTACCCTATAGATTCATCGGCACTGGGTATAGAAAACCATCTTAACTATTATCATGCTAAAGGAAAGGGAATGAATCTCGACCTAGCAAAAGGTTTAACAGCATTTCTCAATTCAACTTTATTTGATCAATACTTTCGCCTATTTAGTGGTAACACACAAGTTAATGCTACAGACCTACGAAAAATTAAATACCCCTGTAAAAATGATTTAATAAAACTAGGAACACAAATTCATGAATCTGCGTTTGATCAAGATCAAATTGATCAACTTGTACATCAAAATCTATCAATTATGAGTGAAGCAATCAACACAATTCACGCTAGTAAACGTATTCAAGAAGCACTAACTATTCTTGAAGAAATTTCTGCACCCAAAGAACAGCAAAACGAAAGATCCGCACTGTGCTTACTCGCATTGGCAGACATTCGACCGGAAACTTCTTGGGATCAAGCAACAACACCCAAACGCAGAATTACTGAAATGATGGATTGGTTTCGTGATTTTTATGGAAAACAATACGCACCCAATACAAGGGAAACAGTGAGAAGACAAACAATGCACCAGTTTGTACAAATGGGTTTAGTTGTGGAAAATCCAGATCAACCCGACCGACCAATTAATAGTCCTAAATGGTGTTATCAACTTCAGCAACAAGCACTTTCGCTGATACAATCTTATGGTTCTGATCAGTGGGAAGAATCTCGTCGTAATTATACTATTTCTGTCAAGAATTTATTGCAGGATAGAACTCGGAATATCTCCACAATTCCCGTTAGTTTACCCAATGGACAAGCAATTTATCTATCATCAGGTGGACAAAATAATTTAATCAAAGACATTTTAGAAAATTTTTGTCCCAGATTTACACCAGGAGGTTTGGTTCTTTATGTCGGTGATGCTGGGGATAAGTTCATTATTAATGAAACTCAAAAGTTTCGAGAAATAGGAATTGATTTAGATCCTCATGGTAAAATGCCAGATGTTGTAATTTATTATCAACAACAAGACTGGCTAATATTAATAGAAGCTGTCACCAGTCATGGACCTGTGAATTTAAAACGACACAATGAACTAAGAAAACTGTTTCAGTCTAGTAATAAGGGATTAGTTTTTATGACTGCTTTTCCCAGTCGCAAGGACATGACTCGGTATCTAGCTGAGATTTCTTGGGAAACAGAAGTTTGGGTAGCAGACCAAGCAGATCATTTAATTCATTTTAACGGAGAGAGATTTCTTGGACCTTATGAAAATCGGTAAAATCGGTTTGGAGATTTTGATCCAAATATTTTGCAAATCATTAAGATTTATTTACTTAAACAACATAAATATTGTTTAAATAATCAGCCATAACCCAGTCAGCAACTAGGTTTCACCCTCTCCCACATCAAATAACCTCGCAACAAACCTTATTTGTTCATAGCGGTTAGGTTTGAGAAAATCAGAAACGATTTAATAATCAAGCACTTATAGTTATTTAACTTGTCAAGGGAGAACACAGGATGAAGTTAGCTTACTGGATGTATTCAGGCCCCGCCCACATTGGAACTTTGCGAATTGCGAGTTCTTTTAAAAACGTTCATGCTATCATGCACGCGCCCCTGGGTGATGATTACTTCAACGTTATGCGTTCCATGTTATCGCGGGAGAGAAACTTTACCCCAGTTACAACCAGCGTCGTTGACAGAAACGTTTTAGCGCGAGGTTCTCAAGAAAAGGTGGTAGACAACATCACCCGCAAAGACGCGGAAGAACACCCCGATTTAATCGTTTTAACTCCTACCTGCACTTCCAGCATTTTGCAAGAGGACTTACATAACTTTGTCGAACGGGCGCAATTGGAAGCAAAAGGGGACGTAATGCTGGCGGACGTGAACCATTACCGCTACAATGAATTACAAGCCGCAGATCGCACCTTACAACAAATCGTCCAATATTACATTGAGAAAGCCCGGAAGCGGGGGGAATTACCAACAGAGAAAACAGTCAAACCCTCAGTTAACATTATCGGGGTTTCTACTCTGGGTTTCCACAATAACCATGATGTCACCGAATTGAAGCGGTTAATGACTGATTTGGGAATTCAGGTAAATACTGTTATTCCTGAAGGTGCGTCTGTTCACGAGTTAAAAACTATGCCTCAAGCTTGGTTTAACTTAATTCCTTATCGGGAACTGGGGTTAACTACAGCTAAATATTTAGAAGAACAATTCGGGACTCCTTACGTAGATATTACGCCAATGGGTGTAGTGGAAACTGCTAAATGTATCCGTAAAATTCAGCAGGTAATTAACGCTCAAGGTGCGGAAGTTAATTATGAAGACTTCATTAATGAACAAACTCTGCACGTATCCCAAGCGGCTTGGTTTTCCCGTTCTATTGACTGTCAGAACTTGACAGGGAAGAAAGCGGTGGTTTTTGGTGATAATACTCATGCGGCGGCTTTAACGAAGATTCTCTCGCGGGAAATGGGGATTCACGTGGTGTGGGCTGGTACTTATTGCAAGTATGATGCTGACTGGTTTAGAGAACAGGTGAGCGAATATTGCGATGAAGTATTGATTACAGATGATCATGGTGAAATTGGGGATGCGATCGCTCGCGTTGAACCTTCTGCTATATTTGGTACACAGATGGAACGTCACGTTGGTAAACGTTTGGATATTCCTTGTGGTGTCATTGCAGCACCAATTCACGTGCAGAATTTCCCCATTGGTTACAAACCATTTATGGGTTATGAAGGCACAAATCAAATCACTGATTTAATCTACAATTCCTTCACTTTGGGAATGGAAGATCACTTATTAGAAATCTTTGGTGGACACGATACAAAGGAAGTAATTACCAAAGGAATTTCCGCAGAATCTGGTTTGAATTGGACAAAAGATGGTCAAGCGGAATTGAATAAGATTCCTGGTTTTGTGCGCGGAAAAGTGAAGCGAAATACCGAAAAGTTTGCCCGTGAACGTGGGTTTAAAGATATCTCGGCTGAGGTGTTGTATGCCGCTAAGGAATCTGTAGGTGCGTAGGTAAGAAGAGTGAGTAGTGAGGGCGAATATTTTAACCTTCGCTACTTGCTTTTTTTATATTAGTGTTTATAGTTAGAGACTTCCAAGAAATAAATTATCCTAAGAAACGAACCACAGAGGCACAGAGTACACAGAGAGAGAATTTCTGCATCAGTTTTGGGACATTTTTTTATTTGGAAGTCTCTTAGGAATGTGGATTAAATAACTTACAATTCTAAATGTTGTTGTGGTTTAGCAGTATAGTTCCACTGTGGCAAAAAATCATCAAAGAAAATCTCCATTCAATTTCACTTACTCCCTATTAGGGATTGAAACAGAGCGATCGCATCCCACTAGCGATCGCCCAAATTGCAATTTCATTTACTCCCTATTAGGGATTGAAACTTTTAAATAATAGTGATTTAGATGATTATAATCTTAATTGCAATTTCATTTACTCCCTATTAGGGATTGAAACGGTGGCCTTCTACTGCTTCTGTTGGTTCTGGATCATTGCAATTTCATTTACTCCCTATTAGGGATTGAAACATGAATGCGTTATTCTTATTGGAATAATTCTTATTCAGGACTTACGCACTTTATAAGTTCACATTAATTCTTTTTCAATGAGTTCAATTAATTCCAGAATACTACGAGATTGGCTAGGTTCTACATTAGATTCTTCAATTATATGGACATGATGGGGAAAATTAGGTAATTTTGGAAAATGCTGCACATTATTGAACAGAATTCAGGAGTCAGGAGTCAGAATTCAGAATGAATTCTGTGCGAGTGGCGGATGAATAACTGGGTTTAAGACCCCCACCAAATCGTAGATTTGGTGGTCTTTAATCAGTCGCAGGTTTGAATCCTCGACTGATTGATTCTGACTCCTGGCTACTGACTCCTGACTCCTTCTTCATCCCAACGTTTTCTTAAATTTTCCTTTTGTTCATCCATCCACTGATAACGATAACCAAGGGTTACAAAATGTCCCTCAATAATAGTAAAGGACTCTGCTATTTCTAAGAAATCATTATTTACTAAAGTTAATCTAGTACGGAAATAACCACGATCCAATAAAATTTTTTCTTCCACAATAGCGATTTTAATAATAATGCGGCTAGTAGCTAATTTAATTTTTACTGTATTAATATAATCTTGTATTTCCATTGTTTAACTAGCTATTAAATTCGTATTTATCTGAATAGTATTTTGAGCATTAGTCCACATTTCATAAAATACGCTCCATTCAAAAAAATCTATTTCATCTCCTAATTTACCTGCTTGAAATTCTTGATAGAAGTCACCAGAAGACATTTGATATTTTGTCTCAAAATTCTTTAATTTTTGTTCTAAATCTGAAATATCTTGTTGTGTTGAATTTGCTAATGGTGAAGATAATTTGACATTATTAATTTTGCTTTCTAAAAGCTGCCTTTCTTCTGGGGATAAAGAGAGGATGATTTGAGTGATAGATTCAACTAATTGGGTATTCATAATGTAATTTTCCTTGGTCGGCAATTTGTATCTTCACTATATCTCATTTATCGAAGTTTGAATGGCACTTAATGAGTCAAAACAAAGCTACTACGACTTATTTGAAGAAGCAGGAATCAGTTGGAAGAAAACCACTACTCCCTATTAGGGATTGAAACTACGCATGAGGGAGGGTTTACGCCGTAAACCCCTACGAAATTTTAATTTCACTTAATCCCCATTAGTGTTTGTTTAAGTTCTAAGTAGGTGAACACAATCAAACCAATCTGTGTAAAGAAAAGTAAAATCGCTTAAACCCTATTCAATCTTGCCTCTTGCCTTGCCATAACGACGATTGACAATGCTAACCTACTTAGATGATTCTTGCTTCTAGAGTATTTCCACCGTCCCTTTATAACCATCAATTTGGACTTGTTGACCGTCTTGAAGTAGGTATGTCGCACCACGCACATCCATAACAGCGGGAATACCGTATTCACGGGCGATAATTGCTCCGTGAGAAAGTTTACCACCTGCTTCGGCAATTAAGCCTCCAGCTTGGACTAGGATAGGGGCCCAACCGGAATCTGTGTAAGGGACAACAAGGATAGTGTTTTTATCAATATTATGGGCTTCTTGTAAGGTTCGTAATACTTTTACCCGTCCTTGAATTTGTCCTTGACTGGCGGGAATACCTAATAAAATGTTGTCAGAGGAATCAATTACGGGTTTAATGGGATGAGGGGGGTTATAACCGTAAACTACGGGGGGAATTTGGGGAATTTGGCTATCTTGGATAAATTGCGATCGCCTGTTTGCGATTAATTCCCAGATATGATTCTTAAAAGCTACATCTGGATTAATCCCTAAACGACGAATTTCCTCTAACTTGAGAAAGAAAATATCTCCCTGTTGTGTTAATACCCCAGACTGAAGCCACATCTGTTCTAGCGCCAAAAATGTCCAACGTAATTCCGCCAACAATCGGGAATAAACTTCTGTCACCCTACCTTTAAGATCAACTCGTCTTTGTACTAAATTTGTCTGTTCTGAACGGGAATCATCTAAATTTGGTGCTTCCGGTGCTTGTAGCAACTGGATAAATAATTGTCTGACTATTTGGGGATTTTCTCGCCAAGTGGGGACGGAAATATCTGTACCAACTTCGCTCAAATAGCCATAATCCTCAATCAATTCGTTAAATTCCGCTAAAATTCTCGACCCTGCGGCTGTTTCTGCTAATTGTGCAAATACTTGTTCTGGTTTAAGTTCATAGTTACCGGCGATTAAGATTTGTCGAGCATCCGCCGCCAATAAGCGCATAGCTCTTAATGATGCTACCTCTGGGGTGACACTGTTATCAATTTCTTCTACTTTTGCTCCCAAAACTGCTTGACGGATGGCTGCACTCAAGGGGGCTAAAATGCTGTAATAAGTACCCCGGTGGAGTAAGTCGAGAATTAAATCTATTCTCCCTAATAATTGATCTAGTGATAATTCCTCAATGACAACGTTTGATAATTGGGTTAATCCCGGAATAAAAACTTGGCGATAGTCCAATTTAAAATCTTTGTCTAAATCAATTTCTCGCTTGAGTAACTTTGTCAGTCCTGGTAAATTAGCCAAAGTAGAATCTAGAGCAGGTTTACTGATGCTTGCACCTCTAGTCAGAAATTCCAAACTTTCTGGAGGTAATCCCATTTTCAGAAAGATTTCTCCTAATAAGGAAGCATTAAAATAGGCTCTAGAGTAGTGCAGTGTGGCTGTTGTGGCAAAATCCAACCGGTTAGCGCGATCGCCTAACACTATACTAAAAATTTCCCCCCACACACCACAGGTTAAAGGTGAATTAATAGACCAAGTTAAGGGATGAATAACTCCCGGAATTACCTCAGCCGCGATTTTTCTTGTCCATAACGGTAAAAGGGTAGTGATAGGTCTTGTCTGCAATACCCACAGATTTTGACCATCATAACTCCATTCAATATCTTGGGGAATGCCCAAATAACGTTTTTCTAACCGCCGAGCTAAGTAGGCAACTTGTTTAATTAATGCTTCAGGAACTTTGCCATGACCTTCAAATTGCAGACAAGATAATTTTTCATTATCCGCAACCACCACCCGATATTGTTCCGGTGTTACCTTCCCAGATACAATTTGCGTAGGACTACCAGACACCGCTTCAATAACCACCGCCTCACCCTGTTGAGAAATGGGATCTCGGCTAAAAGCTACCCCAGAAAATACGCTTTGGACTTGTTGTTGAATGAGTACCCCCATTGCCCGATCTTCTGAACTACTGCGATGGCGATATTCGACGGCACTGGGATGATCATAGGAGGCTTTAACTTGAGCGATCGCTTGTCGCAATTCTACCTTACTGATCACATTTAAAATCGTTTCATACTGTCCTGCCGCCGAAGCTTGTTGGGAATCTTCGCCAATCGCCGAGGAACGCACTACCAAGGGCGAAAGTGGCGACGGTTGCAGAAAATCAATTAAAACAGTAGGATCTTCACCAGCAGGCAGTACCCAACCTTTAGGAACTGCATAGCCCCAACGTTTAATTTGCGATAATGTCGCAGCTTTAGCTCCTACCACTTCCCCATCTAAATCATCATCTAAAGTAATAATCCTCTCTTGATTATTTAAATATTCCATCATTGGTTGAGATTCTAGCGCCGCCTCCTCAACAGGGAGATTCATATCATCAGGAATTTGGCTATAAATCCAGTAAATTAACCCCGACAAAGTTGCAGCAGCGATAATCCTTAGTATATCTTGGGAATGGATAATACCCACAAACAGGGGAAATATCACTAATACCCCCAACTTAATAGTTTCCTTAGAACGAGTAATTAAAAACCCCATCGCCGCCAGCAAACTCACAAAAGCAGCTACCATCGGATCATGTGCCAACAACCCCCAGGAAACGTTAGTTATTCCTGCGCCTTTAGTAGCCACATATCTACCGATAACCAAAGCAATTAAAGCAATAAGTTCCCAAACTGGTTGGGAAGGAAAACAATATTGGGCAATTGTCACAACCCCAACACCCTTGAGGGCTTCAGAAACCACGCAGATACTTCCTGCTAACTTACCACCATGATAAAAAGCGGCTGCCACACTAATATTTCCTGTACCCACCTTGGCTAACTGCTTACCACTCAAGGCATAAGTAATCCAGGAAATTAGTGGTATTGCTCCTAACAGTGGACAAACAATTAAAATAATGACGATACCGAAAAGATTAATCATGATTCTCTAATCTAAAAATTAAAATTTGATGACATCTTCCAAGTTTGTTGTTAACAAACATGAATCACATAATAAAGATAAAACCCTTGTACGGCAGGAGTCAGGGTTCAGATTCAAAATAATTCTTTCTTCTTTGTTTTTCTTTCTTGCTCCTGACTGCTGATTGGGCGCAGGCCCTGCGCCCCTACCTCCTGACTCCTCTTAAATATAAGGACACTAGAAAACAATGATAGTCTTACTAGTGTCCCAAATGTTATTCAAGGAATTTAGCCTAGTGCATAAGCGGCAGTAAGCGCCCAAATAATCAGCCCAGCAATTGATCCTAAAAGTACCACAGTGGAAATTGTAATCAGTTTAGGTGAATCTGCACCTTCAAATTTCATGATTCCGCGATTTAAATCGGACATTGTTTTATAATGCTCCTTTATTACAGGGCT
Source organism: Anabaena sp. AL93 (assembly GCF_001672085.1). Lineage (NCBI taxonomy): Bacteria > Bacillati > Cyanobacteriota > Cyanophyceae > Nostocales > Nostocaceae > Anabaena > Anabaena sp. AL93. The sequence goes on from NZ_LJOU01000032.1 coordinate 22,176, forward strand.
AATCTGTCCGTCTTGATTTTAGTCTTTCTATTGCCAGATGGTGTTAAATTCTTATTACGATTTTTTTTAAGATTGGTAACAAGAGGGAAAATGGGACTTCTCTACTACTTAATATTGTGCAAAAATAATTTAATTTTCTCTAATCCAAAGAGCTAAACCACCTCCGCGTCCACGAGCAGCAATCATATCTTCAGTAACTAGAAAAAAAGCAAAAAAAGCCAGTTTGGCGATGGCTTGCCCATCAAAATCTTTAATTTCACCTTTACTTGCAGAAATATTTTGATTGACAAACATCCAATCAAATAAACTGATCTGCATTTTGATAAAATCAAAAGCCAATAAATTCTTTTTTCCTAAATATTTGATTGGTCCAGTTAATTTAAATAATATTCCTCCCAATTGGACTTGATTCGCAATTTCTCCTGTTCCTAAAGTCTTTGTTTCCAACGGATTCAAGCAAATATGAATTTTCGTAAATCTTGGCACATACCAACCCTTACCTAAAATAATTCCCCCACGATTTCTGACTTTTTTAGTACCAGTCGCAAAACAAAGTCGCCATTTACCATTGAGAGATTCAAAAGGATAATTTAACTTTTGTAGCTTGGCGGTTTTTTCCGCCTCCAGCAACGCATTCACCATTATTTCCGCCGAGGGTAATTGATTTCCGGCTCGGTATGCAGTCGCAGCACAGGACAAGGAGTTGATAAAATCAGACGCAGAATTAGATATTAAATTAGCTTTCATAAAAGTATTATTGATCTCAACTATTGCTATTTTTTTCATAAACTACATAGATTGTAACGTTTATTTAATTATTTTCTTAATTAAGGGTAAGTAGGTGAACACAATAAAACCAAACTGTGTAAAGAAATGTAAAATCGCCCAAACCCTCTTCACTCTTGCCTCTTGCCTCTTGCCTTTTGCCTTGCCATAACGACAATTTTCAACACCAACCTACTTACAATGAATACAAGATTTTTAGCTAAAATTGCGATGTCAACTTAACGTAAAACATCTATCCCGCAAAGAAATCAAGTCATCTCATTCCCAGTCTCTGACTGGGAATGAATTCTAGAAGGCTCTGCCTTCAATGATATTAGAGGCAGAGCCTCATCAACTGCATTCCTAGTCAGAGACTAGGAACGAGATGTGGTATGGATTTGAGCCTAAGTTGACACCAATGATAAAGGTTTTATACCTATTGGGATGCCCTCACTTTATCCGGATTGCTTGATCCCCGTAAAGAACTGTTTATTGGTAGATGCACCTTGATCTTCAATCCCCCTAGTTGAACAAAATTCACTAGGGGTTTTCTTTCTTCATTTTGGTAAATAAAAAACGCTCCTGGGTGACAAGAACGTTTCTAAGCATTTGTAGATAAACTATTAAGTAGATAAAATCCCAACAACCAACTCCCCTACCCAACCACCAGCCACAGGAATTTTTTCGGTATGTGACAAACAGCAATTTTTGGGTAATTTTTTCCGGAGCATAAGTTAAAAACAATGAACAGTTAACAAGTAGATGCACCCTGATAACTAACTTCCCCTAGCTGGCTAACACCTCTGGGGGTTTTTTCTTGTTTGTGATTAGCACCATACAATTATTGGCCTGCACCCATTTTTCTTCCGGAGCATCACATAGAAACCTAGAACAGTTAACAAGTAGATGCACCCTGATAACTAACTTCCCCTAGCTGGCTAACACCTCTGGGGGTTTTTTCTTGTTTGCGATTAGCACCACACAATTATTGCCCTGTACCCGTTTTTTTTCCGGAGCATCACATAGAAACCTAGAACAGTTAACAAGTAGATGCACCCTGATAACTAACTTCCCCTAGCTGGCTAACACCTCTGGGGGTTTTTTCTTGTTTGTGATTAGCACCACACAATTATTGCCCTGTACCCATTTTTTTCCGGAGCATCACATAGAAACCTAGAACAGTTAACAAGTAGATGCACCCTGATAACTAACTTCCCCTAGCTGGCTAACACCTCTGGGGGTTTTTTCTTTTTCTACCGTTATCAAAAACCTGTGGCTAGTTGAACCCCGAACTCAAAACAAACTCGTTAAATATAAATTTATCCGGAGGATCGTTATGCACTGGAGAACACTTAATTGGTAGATGCACCCTGATAACTAAACTCCCCTAGTCGGCTAACATCCACTGGGGGTTTTTTCTTAAAAATATAAACTAAACTCACCCTATCATCAAAACAAGTCTCTGGCAATATCCCTACTCAACAAGTTTTTGGTAACTTTGGCTAGTCGCACTTACAGACGGGAATATTAGCTGACACAATGGCGAACATGGTTGTTTATCGCGCAGCTTGACTACACACAGAATATAGCTCGTTATTGCCTAAATACCAGACTTGCGGATGAACCAATCTGACAACTTTTCCAGAATCACTTTCATAAGAATACCCGGTAAGTGGGAAACGAGCGCGTCTTTAGACCTGAGAGGGAAACGACACGAGCGGTTTTAACCGCTGTGGATATTAAAATTGAAACCAGATTTTTGATTGGAATCTGGAAACCAACTCCCATTTCTGGGGTAATGTTAGCCGATGCTACGGCACGCTGCGCGAACGACCTGTTATAAGAGCTTGTGTTTTGCTTGCAACACTGTTCCTGTTACCTTAGAACTGTTTAATCACAAGCGACAGAGCAGGGAACTGGCAACGCATTCGGTGGGTGTCGTGACTCAAATAACGGCTACCATGAGAGTAAACTCAGGGTGGTCTGGTCAGTACGGCTTGCTTGATTACTCTTGCAAGCCCAGTCCCTTTAGGGCTGGGTTACTGACTCCATTGTGATCCTTAGCTCTAACTTTAGAATGATCACCGCGATAGATAATAGGACTCTTAATTATTTCTTTATAATATCTGTACTTAGTATAGCCTGTTGCAGATTAATAGACATCTCCAAAAAAGATGGTAGAGCCGAGAATCCCTACCCATAGAACGTCTCTACAAAGGTTTCAGGTAACACATCTTTAATTTCTGGAGATGTCTATTGATTACAAGGCTTAAAAATAGTTCATTCACTTACGCCGCAGTGTAATAGGGAATAGGTAATAGGGAATAGCGAGTAATTACCCATTCCCTATTACCTATTTACAGCCTAAACTTTAGATAACTAATAACTTGAGTGATTTAGTCAATTGTGATTTGTTGCGGTCCATTGGCTTTGCCGTTTTGTACTTCTGTACTCAGGTTGCTAGAGCTATTTCCACAACCTTTTTTATTTAACCAACTTTTGACGGGATCTTCGGTGAGGTTGAGTCGGAGGACACCAGAAACGAACCCACCTAAAAATGAAACTGGATGTTGGGCTAGTTCTCGAAATAGGGGCGACAATTCAGTAATAAACATTAGACTCTCCAAGTATTGGTTTTAAAAATTATTAATTCTTGATTAATCTTAACAGATGGCGGCTAAGAAGCAACTAACAACTGATTGGATAATATTTGGCTGTATGATATTTATCATTGGCTCAGGACTCAGGCAACTGGCACACCCTACAACAGATTTTTAGTGTGACACTTGTGTAACTCCTATGGTTAAACTAAGTAGGTTGGCGTTGAAAATTGTCGTTACAGACAAGAGGCAAGAGTAAAGAGGTTTTCAGCAATTTTACGTTTCTTTACACAGTTTGGTTTTATTGTGTTCACCTACTTATATAAATTAAGAATTAAATTATGACAAGCAACTGGGAAAACTTTCTCAAAAATTTAGGAGAATGGCGTGGTTCATTTACTAAAATCTCTCCCAATGGTGAGATATTAGATTCTACTGCTAGTATTTTAAATTTGGAAGCTGATGATAATAATCAAGCTGTAATTTTTAGATTACGTCGTTTTGATTCTTATGATTATGATAGTCCTCCTATTCAGGATTATCAACAGGAATATCGTTCTTTAGGAAGGCAGAATATCTTTTTTGCTACGGGAGCTTTTTCTAAAGGAACATTGCAACTAGCTCCTTTTTCTGAGTTCGGGGCAGAATACGGTTTTATTGATGATGACCGGCGATCGCGTTTGGTACAATTGTATGATCAACAAGGTAACTTTATTAATTTAACTCTGATTCGGGAATTTCGCAGTTTTACAGATGCTTATGAACGTCCGCAACTGACTGTAGAACAGTTAATTGGTAATTGGCAAGGTAAAGCTCATACAGTTTATTCAGACTTGAGACCATCGGCAACTTATACTACTTATTTAGAAATTAAAGAAATCGGTGATGGATATTTAGAACAAAAGTTATCTTTCCAATCTCAAATTATTACTGCAAAAGCCAGAATAGAAGGCAATAAAATCATTTCTGAGATGGAAGGAATTCCTCGACAGATTTTGTTATTACCTGATGGAACTTCTAGTAATGTGCCGTTACAACTACAACTGAGAAAACCTTTTTTTGTGGAAGCTGGTTGGTTAGTTAGAGAGAATGAACGTCAACGTTTAATTCGCAGCTATAGCGACAAAGGGGAATGGATTAGCTCGACTCATGTGATTGAATCTAAAATCTAGAAAAACCCCACCCCCAACCCCCTCCCCGCAAGCGAGGAGGGGGCTATGATCTAACAGATGTGCTAATAAGAAGCTATGAGGGGGGCTTTGAAAAAGGATTTTATGATGTGGGTGGCTGTTCTGGGAACATACATTTATCTGAGTCACAACCACTAGGGCCTGCTTCTGATAATTCTCCCAAATCGTAACGACTTAGCGCCCCACAGAAATCATCTGTTTTCCGTCGGGCTTTGACTTCTTTAGATAGGCTTTCATAGGTGGCTTTGTCTATGGGTTCAAAGGGGAGACGGGGGAAGGATTGCAAGTCGTCAAATCGGGCTAATAATGCGGCGGAAATATATCCTTCATCATTTTGAATGGCTTCATAGATGCGTGTTCCCAATAATTCAACTTCCTCGGAACGGAGTTCTAGGGTTGCTGAGGTGTTATGGGTGACGTAATGACTTTGGACTTGCATGACAAAATCCAGTTGCGCTAAGACGGAAAACTGGGAAACTTCTATTTCATCAGCGCCGGGTAAATCAGCCCAAGATACAGCGACGGGGATTTCGACTAACCATTCTGTACACCGAGGATCAAAAGGATCGTTGAGTAAGTTGCCGTTTTCGTCTTTGTCAGATTGGGACGGGATGACGTTGTAACCATAGTCTATACAAGCTAGGGCTACGGGGTCATTTTTACGGAAGGTAATGCGCCGGATGAATCTTTGAGCTTTGGGGGGATGCCAACCAGGAGATGCTCCGGTTAAGAGGGATTTGGTGCCGGCTGGCTGAACAGTGGTACAACGGTTGGGGCGTTTGATTTGATGGCGATCGCAATATTCCCACACTACTTTATGAACGACATCTTTCCAGAAGTTGAGATATTTTTGTTCACCACGTTTAAAAATCAGTCCTTCAGGAGTTTCGGGTCTTCCTGCTTCCCACCACCGTAACCAATCTGTCCCAAAAGCATGAACAAAGAAATCAAATAATCCGGTGAAGGATACACCGACAATGGGATCAAGTTCCCGGCTATATTGATAGCGGGGTTCAAGGAATTGGTGATTTAACAGGGCGACGACGGAAAGCGCACCAGCGGTAAATGCCTCTTCTTGTTCTTTATAGTTGTCGGGGTCGAGTTGGTTTAAGTGTACCTCCGAAAGATTGCAGTGGAAGTCAGCACCAATAATCTCCAGTTTTGTTACCCTAGAGGCTTTTTATCCTCTAGTTCTTGATTTTCGAGGTTGTTACAACTTGTGACAACTTAATTCAATCAAGCTCGGCGTACATTTTCGCTTTGTAGCGTCAGGCACTCTTGGGGGAGTTATCGCTTCCTTGTCGCTCATCCCCTACGCTCTACGGTGCTGGTGGTATCCAGTTACCTCGGTATTAGCAAGTAATCTTGTCATATAAGTTTGGAGAAAACTTACAAATTTATATAAAAGACGACTTTGTTCTCAGCTTTCACCGATTTTGCCTGATTTTTATACGTGAGGCAAGTATTATAAAATACCACACGGGTTTAATCCATATCTACCCAAACGATGTTCTACTTCATCAGTACCAACTTCAGGATAGTATTCTTGTATCCATTCTCTGGCTTTTCCTTGGTCGTAAGCTTGCAAAAAGTCTTTTTTGATTTCTGGTGTATTTAATAAATCAGCATTAGCTCTAGCAACTGCTTCACCAGCCCATTGAATTGCTCCTTCACCACTATAATACTGCTTTTGAACTGCTGCAATAGATTCTTCTAAGGTTGGTTTGTGGTGAAAGACTCGGCTATGGTTGGCCATTCTCAGAGAATCGCGTTCTGGATCTATCCGCCAGTTACCTTCTGCATCTTGTTGCCATAAGTTATCTTTAGCATTTGCGCCTTGTTCATCTTCAGAAACAAACTGACGAATCCCCGCACTTCTTCTAATATTTCCCGCAACAATAGTGACAGCAGCTTCATCAATTAATAAGCAGCATTCAACTGAATTTAATTGCCTGCCTATTGCCTTATTGAGAATAGAGGCGCAACGCTGATACAATCCGGGCAACTTCACAGGGTTAGCCATGCCGCCAAAACCTTTGAGGGTTTCCCCAGATTGGCGCACATCGCTAATATCAACAATTACCTGAACGTCATCTGTAAAGCGTTCATCCGTAGAAAGTTCTAACAGGGTTTGATAGGATTTTACCCAACCTTCTCGACTATCTCCGACGTGGATAGTAGCGGTGTTAGCTTCTATATGGGTTTGTGTAAATTCACGCCGCTGTGCTGGGGGTGTGCTGCCAATTTCACCTTTAATGGTGATATTGAGGCGATTACGGATAGGGGGAAGTTGATTAATATATTTTGGTTCGATGATAGCACCCGTACCACAGCCCATCATGGCTAGATCCATCATCAACCCAAAAGCACTCCAGTCTACAAGGTTAGTAGAGGTGCAGTTATAAGCACCGGAAAAGTTTTTGGCTTTGGTTAACCAATCTGTGCCACCAACCCACATCCAGCGCCCACTGGGGAGGGATTTCATGTTCCGCTGCATCTTGTCTAAAATGGCAGCTTCTTCACGGGTGAGTTTTCCCAGTTCTACTAAACCGCGTAAAGTGCGATCGCACACCTGATCCCATGTTTCTCTCAAACCTGCATCTGTCCGACGGCTGTAGGTTCTAAAAAACACTGGATTGGCTGCTGGAGCAGATTCTGGAAAAGTTGCACCCTGACGTTGACGTTCAAGTTCTCGAACCATGATGAAGTATGATTGCTTATGGACAAACTATGACTATACGCCAAGTAGATTGAGGATTAAAGATTGAAAAATTTACCACTTTGCGCTATAGCTTAGTCTGTGTCAATTATAACTATATTTTTGTTTTTAGGTTAAGTATAAAACCCCGACAGTGCATTATCAGGGTAATAGAATCTCAAAGTTTTATCTGTCAGTTTTCGTAGAATAGGCTATCTATGTAATAGTGCTGTTTGTGTAATTTTTGCGTTGACTATCCATCAAGCAGAGATAGCAAGTAAAGATGCCAATTCATTTGTATTAGTTACAACTTGACGTAATTGCTCACTGAAATAGATAACTTCATAATTAGGTGCAAGTTCTTTTTGCAGTTGTTTCCACAAACTAATCCCTTCTTGTTCAAAAGCTGCTTTAGCCTCTAAAGTGTGAAAACCTGATGAATTAGGATCTTCCCAATTCAACTTTGCATCATAGATATCTGCCCATTTTTCTAACCGACTAACAGTTTCTTCACTTAATGGCATCGTTTCTGGATCAATATCTCCAGCTTTACCAGAACTAGCCCACCAGAGTGGGTAGCATTCATAATCAGCCATGAGTTTGATTTTTTCTGCCATAGTCAATTTACCAAGTTATGGGTAAGTTCTGGGGTTAACCCCCACCATATACCCATTATCGCTGACAGTGAGAGCGATATAGTGAGTTTTGCCATTAAAGTTAACTTCATAAATAATGCGAGTTTGTTTTTTACCTTGATATCCAACCGCTTTACCCTTAGTTAGTGCTTTAATAATTATATCTGGTATCTGATTTTGCTGGATTCCCTGATCTGCGAACTCTAAGGAATGTTTTTCTAGAATATGTTGGAGTCCTGCGTCAGAATTTCCCTGTTCTAAAAATACGATTTTACCATCTGCTTGTTTAGCAATCTTGACTATTTTCTCAGGAGTATGCTTAATGCCAAGTTGGACAAGTTCGGAAATCAAGGCTGATTTTTCAGCACTATTCATTTTTTCTCCTTAAATTGGGGTTAGTCTCACGCAAAGGCGCAAAGACGCAAAGAACTGCCAACTTGACGTTACGGATTGACTACTTTGCGCTATCTACCGATTTAATATCTCATAGTTAAAGTATGATTAATTGGCAATTTGGCAGTTTTTTTTGCGCTATGTCTTGTAACGTGTAAATTATAACTATATTTAAAATGTCACTAGCACCTTGGCGAAGTCTTATTACCCGCGCCCTGCATCAAAACCGCAGCCTTGTTTATGCCCGTTACGTACAACTGGCAACAGTGCGAGAAAATGGTTTTCCTGCTAATCGTACCGTCGTGTTTCGCGGCTTTCTAGACGATACCAATCAGCTAAAATTTATTACCGATATTCGTAGTGCAAAAGCTGAACAAATATCAAAACAATCCGCAGCGGAAATTTGCTGGTATTTTCCCAACACTAGAGAACAATTTCGGATTACTGGAGAATTAATATTAATAAGTGCTGATTCTCACCCCCATTTACAACCTGCGAGAATTAAAATGTGGCAAGAATTAAGTGATGCAGCTAGGTTACAATTTGCTTGGCCTATTCCGGGTGACATGAGAGTACAAACACCGGAAGCTTTTACACCACCAGCACCAGACAATATTCAACCATTAGAAAATTTTTGTTTATTATTACTTGAACCAGTAAAAGTAGATCATTTACAATTGCGGGGTGAACCACAAAATAGATGGATTTATCATCGCCATGAACAACAAGAATGGTTGACAGAAGCAATAAACCCTTAAAAAAATCCTGCTGGGAAACCTTTAAGAAATTTTTAGGACTGATTGTTTTTGCCAAGCCTATCGAGAAACGAAAGTTCATTGATTAATTTTTTTTGTTGGGTTGCACTTTCGCTTAACCCAATCTACAATTTTATTAACATCAAATTAAATATCCTCTTGATATTTCACTAATAAACTAGGAATGTAATCATATCCATCAACGCCAATAATAGCAATCATATTCGGGCGATTTTGTTGCAGTAATAATTGAAATTTGTCTGTGGTAATTTGCCCTCTAATAATTGTCAATAAAGCAGCAGGTTTTCGCCATTCATCAGAGGCAATTTGCTCTAGAAGATACATTCCTAAACTACCAGAGTAAACTGCTTTTTCATAATTAGCCATAAGATAATTAGCTTCAGCTAAATATGCTAAATTTCTGCCTTGTAAATACAAATCGCCAGAAATTTGGGCAATTTTAAAGGCATTTTCTAAATATTTAATTGCTGATGGATATTGTGCAGTAACTAAATAAGCAATTCCTAGACTACTAAAACATAAAGCTTGACTTTGTAAATCGTTTAATTTTTCTGCTAATTTTAAACCTTGTTCTAGATAGTTAATAGCAGATTCATAAACTTCCGATTCACTAATTTCTGTTTGCTTGGCTTGCATAACTTCGCTATAACCTAGATTTACCAAAGCATTAGCTTCTCCAGTTTTGTCTCCAGTTTGTCTACTAAAAATTAATGCCCGTTGACTATAATTAATGGCTTCACCATAATTTTCTTGTTGTACATAAGTCCGACTTAGGTGATTGAGATTGGCAATTTCACAGGTTTTATCTCCGGCAGTTCTAGCTATTTCTACGGCTTGTTGATGAAAATCAAGAGAGCGATCATATCTGCCTAAACCGCGCTGGGAATACCCCAATAATGTCAAAATCCGAGCTTTTTCTTGAGTACCTTCGGCTGAACGCAAGGGGGCATCTAAATAATCTAAAGCATCCCGTAAATAACTACCAGAAAATGAGGCAAAAATCCCACCGTAGAGAGGGAAATAAGGACGTTGGGCAAAGGTTCGCAAAATTTGCAGCATGATTTGGGATGCACCATTGCTATATATTGCTGCTTGATTTTGAAAACCGCTGGCTAATTGACTCCAAATTACGGCAAAGGTTAAAAATGTGGAAATAGATAATTTAGGACCTGCTTGAATATCATAAGCTTGTTGATAGCGAAGCGCTCCGTAGGAATCAAACCAATTAATTAAACCCCTTTGTAAAAACTGTAAAACTATTGTTAATTCTACCCAATTACTCAAACTAATTTGCTGTTGTTGTTGAGCAAATTCCAAAGCCGATTGTTCTTTGGCTAGAATCTGAAAAAATGCTTGGGGAACTTCACTATTAACTACTTTAGCCCAACTTGCCCAAGGACTATTTTCTCCAGGTACACCTCCAAATCCTAATGAATTTTTGCGTTCATACATCCAATTCAGTAAATTTGCTTGGATTCTTTGCCAAGAAGCGATACCACGATTAATCCCGTCAGCAATTTGCTGAAAATCTTGATTAGCACTGGCAAATTGTTGTAAAGATTTGGCTAACTGTTGAAGTTGAGACAAATTTAAGGGATACTTCAAATTGGGATCAGTAGCTCGTAGCAAAGCCGTTAATCGCTCATCTGCGGTGGCTGTGGTAATTTCCCGCACAGATAGAGATATCGCTTCAGTGGCTTTATTTTGTTCTTGCCACCGTTGCCATTGTGTTTGGATGGTTTTGGCAGCGCGTAAGCTGCGGGTGGCTTTGGCTTTTTTCAGTTCATCGGTTTCCGAGTCTACCTGAGATTGGATCGTATTCAGGCGATCGCTCAAAACTAACTCAAACACCTCCCCAGTCCCGGAAGTGATACCTTTGAGCAACATTTGATAAACCTGCTCTACAGAGCTAATTTTACCCTTGAGAGTGGTTTCGATAATATCGTTAATTAAAGCGAGATAATGCTCGCGCAATGGTAAAGGGTCTGACACTTTAGCTAATAGAGAACATCACAACAATTCTCATTGTAGCTGTTGCAGGTTGGGAGATTGGGAATTGGGTTTTTTTGATTAAACTTAAGTACAGATTTTTGCATATCCAATGCCATATTGGCGATCGCTAGAGCATGATCACTGCGATAATTAGATAAACTAGCGACAGCCATATAGCGAGCAGTATGCACTTGAGCGAGATACAGTCAGCTAATTGTAAAGCCTGTAGGGGCGCAGGGTCTGCGCCCTAGATTGTATTGCATCAAGGGCGATAACCACTATATAAGCATCACCGATGGTCTTAATTTTTTCTATACTATGAATTTCGGCTAATTAGTATAACAAGTACCGAAGAACCGACATTGATATTAGTCATCATGCTCATTTTGCGTTATGAGTAGTTAAATCAGTGTCACCGGACTAAGAAAAAATAAATGGCTCGTCACCCGACATTAACTTTTGATCGTGGTACATTAATTTTACACCCACCACCACGAAGTAAAACATGGATAGACTATGCAACCTGGGATGATAGGGTAGAAAAATTCCGAATTCCCGCAATTAGATACCGTTCCTTAGTGGAAGCACTCCAAGCTGAAGCCACAGATTTTATTGATGAAGCCAAGGCTTTTTACCCCTTGGATTTGGTTGCTAGTTTAGAAATGACACCCTATCCCCACCAAAATGAGGCATTAGCGGCTTGGAAACGGTTAGGACGACAGGGAGTAGTTGTGTTACCTACGGCGGCGGGAAAGACTTATTTAGCGCAAATGGCGATGCAAGCCACACCACGCACGACATTAATTGTCGTCCCCACGTTGGATTTAATGCACCAGTGGTATGCTCATTTAGTAGCGGCTTTTCCTGATGCAGAAGTGGGTTTATTGGGGGGTGGTTCACGGGATAGAACCGCGATTTTAGTTGCTACCTATGATAGTGCGGCTATTCATGCAGAAAGTTTGGGTAATAAATATGCGTTAATAATTTTTGATGAATGTCACCATTTACCTACAGACTTTAACAGAGTCATTGCCGAATATGCGATCGCACCCTATCGGTTAGGACTGTCCGCAACCCCAGAACGCACAGATGGTAAACACGCTGATTTAGATATCCTCATTGGTAAAGAAGTTTATCGCAAATGCGCTGAAGATTTAGCAGGAAAAGCTTTAGCTGCTCATGAAATTGTGCAAATTAAGGTTAAATTATCCCAATTAGAACGAGAAAAATATAATCAGTTAATTCAAACTCGCAATGATTTTTTAAAGCAATCAAAAATATCTTTAGGAAGTTTACAAGGTTGGCAGATGTTTGTGCAAATGAGTGCGCGTTCTCAAGCTGGACGCAGAGCAATGTTATCACATCGTCAAGCCAAAGAAATCGCATTGGGAACAGATGGAAAAATCCGGGTACTTGTAGACCTATTAGCTACCCATTATCCCGAAAGAATTTTAATTTTTACCGCTGATAATGCTACAGTTTACCAAATTTCTCAAGACTTATTAATTCCCGCAATTACTCATCAAACTCCAGTCAAAGAAAGACATGAAATTTTAACTAAATTTAAGGAAGGTGAATATAATACCTTAGTTGCTTCTAATGTTTTAAATGAAGGTGTAGATGTCCCCGCAGCCAGCATTGCGATTATTTTATCAGGAACAGGTTCAACCAGGGAATACATTCAACGTTTAGGGAGAATATTACGAAAAGGAAATTTAGCAAATAAACAAGCAATTCTCTATGAAGTCATCGCCGAAGACACCAGCGAAGAAGGAACTTCCGCCAGACGGAGGGGGGAAAATAACAATCAGGAAGAAAAGCCGCAAAAAGCAAATTTACAAGTTATTTATGGAACTGGAAATAAAAGGGATTTAAAAGCAGCAGAACAATTAGAAATTAATTATTCCCCAGAAAAGAAAGATGTTACCAACAGACCTACTGATACACCGCCAAAACGGCGAAGAAATTATCCCAAAAAGACTGAAACTTGATCAAAAACATTTAAGTTTAGCGACTGAATTAATTAAGTTCTTTCAGGAAGCAGTCGGGAAAACTCAAGGATTACTAGAACGTCAATTAGCAGACTTTGAAGGAGATACCACAGATTACCGGATGAAACGGGGTTTAGCTTATATTCTCAAAAGTGGTTTTTGCACCTTTGAAATAGTTAGTCCCCTCGAACCACCCATGTTAAGAGCAAAAGTATTTGCATTAGCAGCAAAATCCGTTGCTAGTCGAGAATCAACTGATATAATTTTAAATAAAATTGCTGATGATTTAAGTCAAGAACTCAACCAAGAAGTTTTACCTGCTCAAATCAAAAATGGACTTTATGCTGATTTATCGGAAAATAAAATATTAACTGCTTTTGATACTCCTAAACCAGAAGAAGTTTTACATCGTTATAATTTATCTCAAGTCCAGGGAATTTTCTATAAAGCTAGTCAATTAGTATTAAATGCTCATCGCAATGTTCCCGGAGAATATAAACTCTTATTTCGTTATTTAAAGCTATTTCAATTAATGGCTTATATTGAAGGTGATGCTGATCATGGTTTCACAATTAGTGTAGATGGACCGACAAGTTTATTTACTCCCAGCACCCGCTACGGTTTAGCCATAGCCAAACTAATTCCCGCCTTACTTCATGTTACCAAATGGAGTTTATCAGCGACCTTAAAAACCCGTGATTTTTACACAAACGAATGGAAAACCGGACGTTTCACCCTCAATTCAGAATGTGGCTTAGTTTCCCACTATCCCCCCGGCAAACCCTATGATAGTATGTTAGAGGAATCATTTGCCAGTAAATGGGATGCTTTAAAAAGTGGTTGGATATTAGAACGAGAAGTAGATTTAATTCCCATTCCTGGTAGTGTAATGATTCCCGATTTTCGGCTAGTTCATCCAGACGGAAGAGTGTTTATATTAGAAATTGTTGGTTATTGGCGACCAGAATATTTACAAAAGAAATTTGCTCAAGTTAGAAAGGCTAATTGTGATAACTTAATTTTAGCAATTTCCGAAAGATTGAACTTAGAAAAAGCTGGAATTAAACTAGATAACGTACCCGCCAGAATTATTTGGTTTAAAGAAAAACTCTTACCAAAATCCGTATTAGCCGTCATGGAGTGATATCATGTCCGGTTGAACACTTATCATATCTGTTGAGGCTGGTAATGGGTAATTGGTAATTGGTAATTGGTAATTGGGAAAAGGCAATACAATAGACATCTCCGAAAATTAAATGTGCGTCGTTTGAACCCCTTGTAGAGACGTTCCATGGAACGTCTCTACAATCTTTACCGGAGAAGTCCATTATATATAATCATCAAATCCATTAATTCATCTTCATCCGTTCCTATCTGCGTTTATCTGCGTTTATCTGCGTTCAATTATTCTAGAAATCTTGGCGTTGCTGAATAAGGTGCGTCAGATAGAAGATATCTGTTTTTTACCAAATTATCGGGTCTGACGCACCCTACAAACTCGGAAGTTATGAGTTTAATTATTTTTTTTAACTGGTCAATTAAGTAGGTGAACACAATAAAACCAAACTGTGTAAAGAAATGTAAAATCGCCTAAACCCTCTTCACTCTTGCCTCTTGCCTCTTGCCTTTTGCCTTGCCATAACGACAATTTTCAACGCCAACCTAGATGTCTAATGAATAAGGTGCGTCAGATAGAAGATATCTGTTTTTTACCAAATTATCGGGTCTGACGCACCCTACAAACTACTCTCTGCGCCTCTGCGCCTCTGCGTGAAAAAAAATCATAAAGGATATTACTTCCCCTTACCAGATTTAAGAGATAACAACATCTCCATTTGAGTCATGGATTTACTAGGACTATTAACAGTCACACCAACACCACGAATAGAATCAAGAATAGCGGTAGCGTCCGCAGGTAAAGGTTGACTTTGAGCGGATACACGCTGAATTATGGTTTTGGTTTTGTCCATATCTAAATAGAAATAACCACCGTTGGGTTTTTGTAAAGAACCTGTAACAGTTTTAAAGGTATCACTTTGATCAAGTGCTGCACCTTTGCGATTTGCTAGTGTTTCCGCAACGGGTCCACCAATAGCCACAAATGCTGTATTATCATTGAGCCAACCATGTGCCACGAGAGCGCCTTGTTGGGGGATTTGCCATTCTGTGACATTTTTACCACCAATGTTTCTTTGAGCGACATTGAGAGATTGCTGTTTGGCTAAATTATCGAGTTTGGTGAAGGTAGCTTCGGCAGTTTTGCGATCGCTCGTATCTAATACTAACGCACCTCCAAAACCCACATTAGCTAATAAACCTTGATTAGATTGAATTGCACCTAAACCAAACTCACCATTCATCCAGCCAAAAATATCTTTATCTAAATCAATTTGCAGGACTTTTAGTTGAGTTCGCGCTTGTTGAATTCCTTGATTTAATTCGGGATAATCTTTAGATTGTTCCACAAAAGTTTCCCAGCTTTTACTAATACCTTGTCCACTAGTTAAAGCCAAAGTTTCACTAGGAAATTGTCCCACAATCTTGGCGGGAGTAGCTTGATATTGGAATTTATTTAGTTGGGGATCTAAATTCACAATTGCTTTTAATCGCAAGCCGTCATCATCTATTCCCACCCCTGCTGTTAATGATTTCACTTGCTTAATTTGTGCGAGAGTTTGTGGGGGTAATTGTTTAGATTGAGGATTAAATGCCGTTAATTGTTGAATCATATTGGCATAATCAGGGACATAAATTTGCGCCAAACCATTCTTAACATCCACACCTTTGCTCAGAATATCATTTGCACCTTCTTTAGTGACAAAAGAAGGTTCGCCTTTATAGGTATCAATCGCTTTTTCTACAGCTTGTTTATTGGATGTTAAAAGCAAATAGTCATTATTCACAACCGTTACATAAGTCGGTTGACCTTGACCTGTAGATTCGATAATTTTTTGACCTTTGTAGTCAGATTCCTGAATTTTGACGTTTTTTTTGTCTTTCAACTTATTTGCAAATTTCAAAGCAGCTATTTTATCTTTAATCCCGACCACCAACAAATAATTTGGTGCTTCGGATGCGCGAAAGTTGTCCTGAGATACTTTCTTTGCCTCTGGTGGTAGTACCGCAATCATCATTCCACCAACCCAAGGTTTAATATCTGCTTCGTAGGATATCTTACTATCATTCAACATTTGTTGATTGAAGTTCTGGAACTCTTTACCTAGTAACTTCCGCGCTTCCGGTGTACCAAACTGCTGCAACTTATTCCAAGATTCAGGATTAGTGTCAATATAAGTTGCCATTAATGCAGTTGCAGGTACTAATTTAGCACTACCTAAAGGGCTAGAACTATTCGTACCACCCTTGAGGTACATATAAGCTGCTATGCCCCCTGCTATAATTACAGCAGTACCAATTACAGGGATTAAGAACGATGGTTTTTTTGCAGACACTGGTAAATACTCCTTATTGGTGTAAATGATATAACAGATTCAATGAAATGCTCATTGGTGGTTGGGGAAATTTATCTAGGCAAAAATTCATTAAAAGAACTATATTTTGGGGATTTTGTCAGTTTCGTTGATATCAGTGGATATTGCACATTGAGTATAAAAAAGTTGGACATACTCGACTCCTAGATACAGTTTACAATTAAGTGCTGAAAAAACTTAATGCTCATGAATTCTGATGTTTGAATTCTTTTTTATCGCTAATTTCCGCTATTTTCACGGTATTTACTGATATAATCGGAAATCTATGATATTTTATTCCTTTGAAAACAATAGTCAATTTGTCACCTCCCAGTTATTCTAAAACTATATGGAAAATTAGTAGTATTTGTAATCAATAATTATGGATCACGGATGAATACCCTCTGGAACAGAGGCAGAGAAGAGTTACATACTTAAGTTCTTAAGTGTGACAACAGTAGATAAATCAGCTTTGTCAATCTGTAGATTCAGATAGTGCCGACGTTACCA
This sequence comes from Anabaena sp. AL93, assembly GCF_001672085.1. Taxonomy (NCBI): domain Bacteria; kingdom Bacillati; phylum Cyanobacteriota; class Cyanophyceae; order Nostocales; family Nostocaceae; genus Anabaena; species Anabaena sp. AL93. The sequence goes on from NZ_LJOU01000032.1 coordinate 39,196, forward strand.
GAATCAAACAGGCAAAAAATGTCATACTACGCTACACTTCTGTATTTGTATGACTTACATCCCATTAAATGTTTTAGGATTAGAAGGCTAGAAATAATAAATGTTGCAGTTTTATTTTGATACTGAAAAAACCGGACATAAGCGTTTTGAATTACCGGGGGCAAAACCACACTATAACCCTGACCGACCTGGACAGGTAGAACATATTTTTCTGGATCTGAATTTGGATATCCCGAACCAAAGTTGCTACGGAAGTTGTAGTATTCGCCTATTGCCAGTGCGGAATGGGATTGATAGGTTGACTTTGGATGCTGTCAATTTGAAAATTGAGTCAGTACAGGTAAACGAAGTTACACAAAAGTTTGAATATGATGGCGAACAGCTTTGTATTTACCTATCACAGCCTACAGAAATTGGTCATCGTTTGTTAATTGCGATCGCCTACGCCGCCGAAAAACCCCAACGGGGTATTTACTTTATCCAACCAGACAAACACTACCCCCACAAACCCACCCAAGTCTGGACACAAGGAGAAGACGAAGATTCTCGCTATTGGTTTCCTTGTTTCGATTACCCTGGACAGTTATCAACATCAGAAATTCGCGTCCGCATTCCTCAACCCTTAGTTGCTATCTCCAACGGTGAACTCATTGACACCGTAGAAGAGGCAAAATACACAACCTACCATTGGTCCCAACAACAAATTCATCCTACCTATTTGATGACATTGGCAGTGGGCGATTTTGCCGAAATTCGGGACGAGTGGCATGATAAAGCTGTTACCTATTACGTCGAAAAGGGACGGGAAGCAGATGCTAAACGCAGCATGGGCAAAACTCCCCAAATGATCGAATTTTTGAGCGAAAAGTATGGTTATCCCTACGCTTTCCCCAAATATGCCCAGGTTTGTGTAGATGATTTTATTTTTGGAGGTATGGAAAACACATCCACGACTCTCCTCACTGACCGTTGTTTACTAGATGAACGGGCAATATTAGATAATCGCAATACCGAAAGTTTGGTTGTCCACGAACTTGCACACCAATGGTTTGGCGATTTGGTGGTAATTAAACATTGGTCCCATGCTTGGATTAAGGAAGGTATGGCTTCCTATTCGGAGGTAATGTGGACCCAACGGGAATATGGCGACCAAGAAGCTGCATATTATCGGTTGTCGGAAGCGCGGAGTTATTTCAGTGAAGATAGTAGTCGCTACCGTAGACCAATGGTAACTCATGTTTATCGGGAAGCGATCGAACTTTACGATCGCCACATTTATGAAAAAGGATCTTGTGTTTATCACATGATTCGCGCCGAATTGGGCGATGAGTTATTTTGGCAAGCTATCCAAACATTTGTCCAGGACAACGCTCACCAAGCTGTAGAAACGATAGACTTATTAAGAGCAATTGAAAAAGCCACAGGACGCAATTTAGCTTTCCTGTTTGATCAATATGTCTATCGTGGTGGTCATCCTGACTTTAAAGTAGCTTATGCCTGGGATGGTGACGCAAATTTAGCGAAGGTGACTGTCACCCAAACCCAAGCTAAAGCCGATAGTAAGGATTTATTTAATCTCAGGATTCCCATTGGTTTTGGATATAAAGAAAATCCCCAACTCACAACTTTTACAGTTCGAGTCCATGAAAAAGAACAAAGTTTTTACTTTCCTTTAACACAAAAGCCTGATTTTGTTAGCTTTGATGTCGGCAATAATTACTTAAAAACTGTCAAATTAGAATACCCAATTTCTGAATTAAAAGCCCAATTAGAATTTGATCCTCATCCTATTTCCCGCATTTATGCAGCAGAAGCTTTAGCGAAAAAAGGCGGATTAGAAGCGACTCTTGCCCTATCCTCAGCTTTGAAAAATGATCCCTTTTGGGGTGTACGGGTCGAAGTTGCCAAAGAACTCGCAGAAATTCAACTAGATCAAGCTTTTGATGGTTTAGTCGTTGGATTAAATGATCCTAGTCCCTTTGTGCGGCGGGCGGTAATTAGTTCTTTGTCACAAATTAAAACTCATAACAGCTACAAGGCTGTGAAAAGTTTTGTCCAAGATGGCGATGCCAGCTACTATGTAGAAGCTGCGGCTTGTCGAACTATTGCCACCATAGCAGCAGCGCATTTAGAAGATAAACCCCATGAAGACAAGGTAATCAAGTTACTTAAATCTGTCTTAGAAGAAAGGGCAGGTTGGAATGAAGTTGTCCGTAGTGGGGCTGTAGCTGGTTTGGCTGAGTTCAAATCTTCAGAAACGGCTTTAAATTTACTCCTGGAATACACGAAAGCTGGGATACCGCAACCATTACGCCTGTCCGCAATTCGCGCAGTGGGCAAAATATCCACTGGTCAAACTCCGGCTAATATAGAAAGGATTTTAGATCGGTTAGCGGAAATTGCCAGAGAGACTTTCTTTTTAACCCAGGTAGCCGTTTTAACAGCCTTGGGACAAATGGAAACACCAAAAGCCATTGGTATTTTGCAATCTTTAGCCAATCAAACCGCAGATGGGCGAGTCCGTCGCTATGCTGAAGAGGAAGTTAGTAAGGTGCAAAAGAACATCGGCACAGACAAAACTCTGAAGCAGTTACGTGAGGAACTTGATCAAATCAAACAGCAAAATCAGGAATTGAAAAGCCGTTTGGAAAATCTGGAAGCAAAATCAAAGTAAGTATGACTTAGGCATTGTAGTGAGGTGAGGGTAAAGCAAAAGCTTATTGGTGTCAACTTAACGTAAAACATCTATCCCGCAAAGAACTCAACTCGTCTCATTCCCAGTCGAGACTGGGAATGAATTCTAGAAGGCTCTGCCTTCAATGATATTAGAGGCAGAGCCTCATCAACTGCATTCCTAGTCAGAGACTAGGAACGAGATGTGGTAGGGATTTGAGCTTAAGTTGACACCTATGAAGCTCTTGCTTTACCCCTACACAATAACCCAACCTACTTAACTGCTTTCGTCGCTACCAGTAAAGATTGTGTAAAAGCAGCATATCCCTGTGGACAGCCAGTTTTGATTATTGCCAAATCAATCTGTTTACCTAAGTTCCAGCGAATTTGTAGCGATCGCTGATTGCTAGTATCTTCAGATAAATACGTTGATTGAGAAATTGCATTCTCCAAAATATCCTTTGTATTGTCTAAATGCTCTAAATTTTCCAGTTTTTCTAACTCTACACCTAAAATAGTTGAAACAGTTTGGGTATCAGCAAGTAACCAAGTCTCAAAATTTCTAATTGCTAAACCTCCCGCAGAGCGATCGCTAATTTGTTTTTCGTTAATATCTAAGTAGGTTGGTGTTGAAAATTGTCGTTATGGCAAGGCAAAAGGCACTCATGCAAGAGGCAAGAGTGAAGAGGGTTTGGGCGATTTTACATTTCTTTACACAGTTTGGTTTTATTGTGTTCACCTACTTAAATGATTATCACGAATTTTATTTAAAGCTCGTTCTAAATCAATTTGTCTTTGTTCTAGTTTATCATCAGCATCAACCACAATGATGATCATGTCTACATCCTCTGGTTTCCACAAAATAACAATTTGCGCTAGATATTTGATATCTAAAATTGAATGTCCAGTTCGTAAAGTCCGTTTTTGACTTTCTTTAATAGATGGATGTCTTTGAATAAAATCACAATCAGGCAATCCAGCATTTTCTAATTCTCGTCTAATTAAGGTATGGAGTGCGCCTTCATTGTTTCTTTCAATAACTTTCCCCCCATCTTCTGGTTTAATGTAAGGAATACTTGCACCCAATTCTGCTTCTCCTTCGGCAATTAGCCCAATCCGAATCCGACGGCTGATAACATCTGGTTGCAAATAAATTGGCTTTTGGGTTGTTTTTATGGTGACTGAGGATTCATTGATGATAACTCCCGGTTCGCCCATTTAAAATCGAGTTACAAAAAAGCTGAACGATTTAATCAGGGTTTTCGGCTTTGATAAAAATGTACTACCCTACAGACTTTATGCGATCGCATAAAAATAGAGTTTTAGCGCCGGATGTGGTAGTTCAAGCTAAATTTCGGGAAATCGCTAAAACCATTACGACACCTGGATTTCTTGTTTTTTTGGCAATTTCTCGAACTCCAAAAAAAATGAGCGAACCGGGAGTGATAACATTAGATATATTATAGGTATTGTAGAAGTTTAGCAATGCTTATGGGTGTTAAATTAAGTTTTCTTTATGTAGATGCGGTTTCCAAACGACAGAATAATCTTTATTTAATCAGCAAGAAACATAATCATGGTACAATCACCCCTAAAACTAATTACAGCTAATGAATTTATTACTCAGTATGGCGACAGCGATCGCTATGAACTTATTGATGGGGAATTAATCGAGATGGAACCAACAGGACCCCATGAACAGGTATCATCATTAATTGGGCGAAAACTGAATGTAGAAATTGATCATCAAGACTTACCATACTTTATCCCCCATCGCTGCTTGATCAAACTATTGGGAACAAACACAGCCTTTCGTCCCGATGTGATTGTATTAGACCAAACCCAACTAATCAATGAACCATTATGGCAAAAAGAGCCTGTAATTACATCAGGAAAATCAATTAAACTAATTGCTGAAGTCGTCAGCACAAACTGGCAAAATGATTATGCTCGCAAAGTTGAAGATTACGCCCTATTAGCTGTTCCTGAATATTGGATTGTAGATTATTTAGGCATTGGTGGTAGAGAATATATTGGCAAAATCAAACTGCCAACAATTACAATTTGTACATTAGTAGAAGACGAATATCAAAAGCGATTATTTCAAAACAATGATCAATTGCTTTCCTCAATCTTTCCCAACTTGCAATTAACAGCAAAACAAGTTTTTGCGTCCGGGGGTATTGTTACTATGTAATTTCTCTTTTATACTAATTTTTTTTGAAACTGCACAGAATAATCATCCATATTTATCTGTGTTTATCTGCGTTCATCTGCGTTCAATTATCATAATTAAAAAATAGGTGACAGAAAGCCAGAAACACAATCAGTCACCCATTCGCCGACATTACCTATTTCTGCTTTGCTCCAGCTTTTGCAGATTTAGCGGCTTTTTTAGCGGCTTTTGCGGCTTCTGCTGCTGCCAATTCCGCCAGTTCTTTTTCTTCAGCTTTCTTATCGAGATAGTAGTGATAATCGCCTAAGTAAACATGAAAATCACCATCACGAATTTCGACAATTTTGTTAGCTACTTGGGAGATAAAATAACGGTCGTGGGAAACTACAAGGACAGTACCATCATAGTTTTGCAAAGCCTCTTCCATCATTTCCTTTGCCGGAATATCTAAGTGGTTGGTAGGCTCATCCAGGATGATTAAATTTGCTGGACGTAATAGCATTTTTGCCAATGCTAATCGAGCCTTTTCACCTCCACTCAATGCCGCAACTTTCTTAAATACAGTATCACCAGTAAATAAGAATCTGCCTAACAATGTGCGGACTTCTTCGTTTGTCCAGTTGGGAACTTCGTCATGGATGGTTTGCATGACGGTTTTATTTAAATCCAAGGCTTCCGCTTGGTTTTGTTCAAAGTAACCAGGAATCACGTTGTGATCACCTAATTTCACAATCCCTTCTGTGGGTGGTTCAACACCCATCATAATTTTTAACAGTGTGGACTTACCTGCACCGTTGGGACCAAGGAAGGCGATTCTGTCTCCTCTTTCCACCAGCAGATTTGCAGATAAAAACAGAATTTTATCCCCATAAATATGGGTTAAGTCCTTAATTTCCACTACTTCTCTACCGCTACGAGTGGCATCAGGAAAACGGAAATGTAGGGTTCTCATTCCTCCTGTCGGTGCTTCAATGCGTTCAATTTTATCAAGTAGTTTTTCTCTACTTTTCGCTTGGGTACTGCGAGTAGCACTGGCACGGAATTTTTCTACGAATGCCTGTTGTTTTTCTAATTCTTTTTGTTGACGTTCGTAAGCGTTGAGTTGTGCGTATTGATTTTCGGCTTTTTGTTGCAGGTAGGATGAGTAATTACCCAGGTAAGAACCAGAAACACCTCTTTCTGTTTCAACGATTTGGTTACACAGACGATCTAAAAATTCCCGGTCATGGGAAACTATGACCATTGGGGTAATTAAACCTCTGAGGTAATTTTCTAACCATTCAATGGTTTCTAAATCTAAATGGTTTGTCGGTTCGTCCAGTAGTAATAGGTCAGGTTTTTGCAGGAGGATTTTTCCTAAACTCATCCGCATTTGCCAACCACCGGAGAAGGCACTAACTAGGCGATCGCTATCTTCTAGTTGAAATCCCATCTCTGGTAATATCTTACCAATCCGTGAGTCTAAATTATATCCATCCAAAGCTTCAAACTGACGCTGTAACCGATCTAACTCATGAATTAGCTCATCTAACTCTTCTGGATTAGCTGTTTCCATCTCATGAGGGATATGAGCTAAAGCCTTCTGCACTTCATTAGCTTCTTTAAATACAGTCCAAAATTCTTCTCTAACTGTACGAGTGGGGTCAACCTCAAATTCTTGGTTAAGATAAGCTATATGTAGACTGGCGGGACGAATAATTTCTCCAGCGGTGGGTTCAATCTCCCCAGAGATGATTTTCAATTGGGTGGATTTTCCCGCACCGTTAACACCAACTAAACCAATACGATCTCCTGGTTTGACTTCCCAGTTGACATCTTTAAGAACTTCGCCTGTAGGATAAATTTTACTGATATGTTCTAATCGCAGCATGAAGCGTCTCGTAGGTAGGGGACAGGGGGCAAAGCTAACGCCGTATCTAATCTTAACAAAATTTAACGCCATATTTACAATTTTTTGGCTATAAACCTAAATTCTTTCCTCGATTCAGGAGGTAGGGGCGCAGGGCCTGCGCCCTTTGTCAGAAGAAGACAGAATAAGAAAGACAGGATTTGCCGGCAAGTATTTTAGGTTACACCTGAGACATTTTTTCTAATTTTTAATCAGAGGACTGTTTAAGAATTTATGGTTTATTGTCAGCTTTTATGCGGAAATAATTTATTAATCAAAGGTTCTGACCACTTGATTCTCTTGATTTAGGTTTTATACTTGCTAATTCTCAAGTTTATTGACAGTTTAACAACAAATTAATACTGATTTTCTGAGATAATCAAGATAGCAAGGTAACAATAATTAACATCTTGAATTAATAAAAATAGTTGAGAATAAGTAGGTTGGCGTTGAAAATTGTCGTTATGGCAAGGCAAAAGGCAAGAGGCAAGAGGCAAGAGTGAAGAGGGTTTGGGCGATTTTACGTTTCTTTACACAGTTTGGTTTTATTGTGTTCACCTACTTATATCTAGTTATGTTGACAATTTGAACTATAGCAGTATGCACTTGGATGAGATCCAGAATATACAATAAAAGCCATAAAGTAAGATACTTCTGACTCCTGACTCCTGCTATCTTGTCAAAAATTATCATAGTGAACTCAAATTATCGTCAATGAGGAAAATATGCACACAGTTATTCTCGTTTTGGTTGAAGTATTAATTGTGATTGGACTCTCTCGACTTGTGGGACTGGGATTCAAAGCAATTAAACAACCATTGGTAATCGGCGAGATTTTCGCTGGTATCATGCTTGGTCCATCATTATTTGGTTTAATTGCTCCTGGTTTAGCTCATAGCCTGTTTCCACCAGAAACCATGCCTTATTTGAATGTTTTATCGCAAATAGGGCTAATATTTTTCATGTTTCTGATTGGGTTGGAATTAAATCCCAAGTATCTGAGTGGTAACTTAAAAACTGCCATTCTCATTTCCAATCTCAGTATTATTGTTCCCTTTGCTTCGGCTTTTGTATTGTCTTTCGTCCTTTATCCCTTAGTTTCTAGTAATCATGTCAATTTTGCCCCCTTTGCCTTATTTTTAGGGGCGGCGATGTCAATTACTGCCTTTCCGGTGTTGGCGAGAATTATCACCGAAAATAACTTACAGGGAACTCGTTTGGGGACATTAGCCTTAACTTGTGCGGCAGTAGATGATGTGACAGCCTGGTGTATTTTAGCAGTAGCGATCGCTGTCGCTCGTCACGGTAGCATTGACGGGCAAGCTATTCTCACCATTATTGAAAGTATTGCTTATATTGGCTTCATGTTCACAGTGGGAAGGTGGTTTCTCAAACGTCTGAGTAAACATCATCGTCGGGCTGGGCGGTTGAGTCAATTCGTTCTGGCTGTAATTTATATGGGGGTTGTCTCCTCCGCTTTAATTACTGAATTTATCGGTATTCACCTAATTTTTGGGGCATTTTTATTAGGGGCAGTCATGCCCAAAGATGAAGAGTTAGTCAGAGAATTAGCGATCAAAACTGAAGATTTCGTCCTTATATTTTTGTTACCAATATTCTTCGCCTACAGTGGTTTAAAAACACAAATTGGTTTGCTTAACAGTCCTCATTTATGGCTATTGTCAGCCTTGATTTTATTAGTAGCAATTGGTGGTAAATTTACTGGTGCTTATATAGCCGCTCGAATTAGTGGCATTGACAAACGCGAAGCATCAGCCCTGGGTTGGTTAATGAATACTCGCGGTTTAACCGAGTTAATTGTCTTGAACATTGGTTTAGAGTTAGGCGTAATTACCCCCTTACTTTTCACCATGTTAGTAATTATGGCTTTGGTGACAACATTCATGACTTCACCATTACTGGAATTTACTTATCCGAAACGCCTGATCCGATTAGATGTTGTTGAACCAGAAGCTGAAATCCCAGCAGAAGCCGTACCAGTCCCCAGCCAACCTTATATTACCCAATATCGGATGTTAGTCCCAGTGGCTAATCCCGCTACCCAAAAAGGTTTGTTACAGTTGGCAACTGCGATCGCCGTCAACAACCGACAACCTGCTGTGGTTTATCCCCTCAGCTTCATTGAACTCGAAGAAGACTATGGTTTTGAAAGTACCCCAACGGAAGCCGACAGACTTATTGCCGAACGTCGCCAAAAACTAGAAGAATTAATCGCTACCCTAGAACCACCAGAAACACGCTCCTATATCCATCCTATAGTTCGCATATCTAGCAATGTTGCCAGAGAAACAGCACAGATAGCCAAAATTGAACAACCAGATTTAGTTCTCGTCGGTTGGCATCGTCCAGCTTTTAGCAACAATCGGTTAGGGGGAAGAGTCGGACAAATTCTCAGTACCACACCGGTAGATGTCGCCGTATTTGTAGATAAGGGAGGCAACGCCATTGAAAGTTTATTAGTTCCCTACTCCGCCAACATCCATGACGATTTAGCATTAATTATCGCTTTGAGAATGCTGATTAATCGGGATACTTGTATTTTACAAGTTTTACAAGTCTTTAAAGGCACTCACATCCAAGAAGAATTAAGTTATGAACTCAACGCCATGATTGAGCGATTACCACAAAGTGTGCGCGATCGCATTGAAATCAAAAGCGTTACATCCCCAGAACCAATCCAATCCGTAATTGCTGCCTCAGAAAATGTTGATCTAACCATTGTTGGTACTAGCCGTCTGTGGGGAATAGAACGTCAAACCCTGGGAAGATACACAGATCAACTCGCCATCCAATGTCGTTCTTCATTACTCATTACCCGTCGTTACAGTCAAGTTACCTCACACCTTACCGCCCTCCTACCAGCAGTTAATACCCAAGAAATCACTCATAATTCCTAACTATTCTCATGGTTGAGCTTAGGTGCTTTTAATTTGCATTCATGGATAAGTTACGGAACAAATAAATTATCCATATCTTTTTAACGCACCTTTGCAAAAAAAATAAAATCTATGCAATTTTGACCGCACGAGTCGCTTATTTTGATTCACCAATGCCGCGTTTAGTAGCAATGATAGATTATTTCTTATAGTATGTATTGATAAAATCAATGGTTTATTTCAATATATTTTTGATACTTTGTAGCAAGGCTTTACTCAAGTGTGGTAGTATAACCGCCAGGGGTGTGTAACCCTGGTGACTTGACAAGAATATCAATATTTTACAGTAATATACTTTTCCTACTTAATAGCAAACCGTTAGTTAACTGTGGTAAGTAATTGAACAAAAATATTTACAGTCATTGCGAGCGAAGGGAAGCAATCACAACCCTTGGAATTGCTTCATTTCACTTCGTTCCATATGGCTAACGCCACGCAACGCTTACGCAATGACATTGTGTAATTAATTCTGTCTTACTACTTAATTTAACCTGTTGTTTTAGTTCAAACCTCGAAAAACATCATTTATTTTATGAACTTTTTAATTAATTCCGCGCTAACCTTAGCTTCTAATCAACTTAAATATTTTTCTCGTTTAAATAACTTCTGGCAGGTTTTTGATACTGCTTTTGGTACACAATATAACCGCAGCCTTGCGGAAATTCTGCGGTTACAGTGGGAAACTGGGGATTTTAGTCAACTTCCCCAAATAGAAGTTCTTGATAGTAGTATTCTTGGCGGCGCTAATGGCGCTTATGCTAGTAGTGAGAATAAGATTTATTTATCAAATACCTTTGTTGCTAGTGCTTCTTTAGCAGCTATTAGTGGGGTGTTGTTAGAGGAAATTGGGCATTTTGTAGATGCTAAAATTAACCAGACGGATAGCGCTGGAGATGAAGGGGCGATTTTTGCTGAATTGGTACAGGGTTACAGTCTGAATACTCAGACTTTCCAGGCTTTGAAGTCCGAGGATGATCACGCGACGATTACGGTAAATGGAGAAGTTATTCAGGTAGAGCAGCAGAATTTTACGGAAACGTCAGGTAATGACACCATTACAGGAACTATTGGGAATGACGTTATTAGTGGTTTGGACGGTAATGATACCCTCAATGGTGGTACTGGCAACGATGATCTCTATGGTGGTAATGGCAATGATGTCGTTAATGGGGATGCAGGAGATGACACACTCTACAGTGATGCAGGTAGTGATAATCTGAATGGCGGTACAGGTTTTGATTACTACAACGCTGATTACAGTAATCGAGCCACAGGATTAACGATGACCTATGACCCAACAACCAGTAATGGCACAATTACCATTGGCACTGAAGTTGATACTCTTACTTCCATTGAAAGCTTTAATGATTACCCTGGTTTTCAAGGCACAAATTTTGATGATGTAATTGTTGGCACTTCTGATAATGAAGGTTGGGGTATTTATGGTAGGGATGGTAACGATAATATTACCGGCGCTGCGGGAAATGATAAGCTAGATGGTCAAGAAGGTAATGATACCCTCAATGGTGGTACTGGCAACGATAATCT
>NZ_LJOU01000033.1:0-50304 GCF_001672085.1 Anabaena sp. AL93
TCCATATAAGTATCTGTTACCATGTTCTCATTTTTCTGTTGATTTAAAACGTTTTTTTAGTTTTTTATAGTCATTGAGGATAAAGCTTTCAATGATTCTGGACTAGGTTTTCCATTACAATCACCTCAGAATCAAAATTTCGTACTTAGTCGTTTTATTGACTATATATCTGCTTTAATAGTAATTATTCCTATTTAGCCTCAATAAATTTTAATCACCCCTCACAGGTATTAGTTCTTATGTACTAAATATATCGGTTTTCTTGGGGTGTGACACTTGGGGGTGCGGAATGTGGGTTAGACATCTCCCAAAAAAGATGTAGAGCCGAGAATCCCTACCCATGGAACGTCTCTACAAGGGTTTTAGGTCAATTGGTGTCAACTTAAGCTAAAGATGGCTTATTTGTTGGCTTCCACACCCACCCAGAAATGATAGTGTAGCGTGGCGTTAGCCATATTTCCGGGCTAATAGTGAAAGTATACTCAAAACGGCTTGATTGTTTGATTCTAAACGAGGGGTAAAGCAAGAGCTTCATAGGTGTCAACTTAAGCTCAAATCCCCACCACATCTCGTTCCTAGTCTCTGACTAGGAATGCAGTTGATGAGGCTCTGCCTCTAATATTATTGAAGGCAGAGCCTTCTAGAATTCATTCCCAGTCAGAGACTGGGAATGAGACGAATGAGACAAAAAAGTCCAAGTTTTAACCGTTTTGAGTATAGACATCTCCAAAAAAGATGTAGAGACGTTCCATGGAACGTCTCTACAAGGGTTTTAGGTCTTTTAAAAATCCCTAACGGACTTCGTTCAAACTCTCCACTTGCTTGGTAAACATCTCTGTAAATAAACTCATGACTGTCCGTTCTTCTCGGACTTTAATATTAGCAGTAATAGACATACCGGACTGTAAGGATATCTTTCTATCTTGATTGGTGAGACTTAATTGTTGTCTATCTAACTTGATTTTGGCGGGGAATCTATAAAATTGATGGTTTTGGTCGGGAGGTAAAGCATCTGAACCAATATCAATTACTTTACCCTTGATATCACCAAATTCACTAAAGGGAAAGGAATCAATTCTCACATCTACATTCATACCTTTCCTCACGAAACCAATATCTTTATTGGTGATGAAAACTTCGGCTATGAGGCTATCTTTGGGGACAATTTGTAGTAATTTTTGGGTAGAATTGGCAACAAAACCCGGATTTTTAGCTTGAAGATCAAAAATTACACCTCCTACAGGAGCGCGAAGTTCTTGATATTTAACGTTTAATTGTGTTTGGGAGATTTTACTATTAATATCTGCTAAACGCTGTTCATTTTCTAGAATAATTTTCATGAATTGACTATCAATTTCTGCAATCCGTTGTTTGTTAGCACCGATTTTTTCCAAAATAGTTTTATCAGAACTAGCAACTGTATTGGTTAATTGCTCTTTTCCTTTATCAATATCGAATTGTAGACGTTTTGCCTCTTCTTGTAATTGTGATATTTCTGCGGAAAGCGTTTGTACCTGTTGTTTTTGATTCAGATATTGCAGTTTAGAAATACCACCTTCTTCAGCTAAGGTTTTAAGACTAGCTAAAATCTGACTTTGAATTGCTAAACCATTTTTAGTATCTTGCAGTTTAAATATGGTTTGAGAAAGTTGTTTTCGGGTTTTTTCAACTTCTAAATCTGCGGCTTTAGAACGGGATTTTAATTCTGTTTTAGCAACTGCTAATAATTGTTGTTCATCAATTCCTGTACCTGCTGCTCCCGGTGAATTTCTTAATTGAGAACGTAATAATTCATTTTCTGCTACTAAGGAAGCGCGGCTTTTAAGCAGAAAAGCTGATTCTCCTGGGAGTCTACTGCGTAAAAATGCTATTTCAGCATCTATTCCGGTACTTGCTCCCATTAAGCGACGATAGATATTGTTTTCTTGAATTAAAGCTATCCGAATCTTATTCAATGAATTTAATTCGGCTAGGGTCGCAATGGAATCAAAGGTTAATAATAAATCTCCTGGTTTTACCTCTTTACCATCTTTTACATACAGTGATTTTACAACTCCATTTATAGGAGCTTGTACGTCTTTGACTGTTCCTTCTGGTTTTAATTGTCCTGTGGCGGGAACTACTTGCTCAATTTTCGCTAAACAAGCCCAAATAATCCCAAAACAAGCTAATCCCATGAGGGTGAGCATGATAGTTCTTGACCAAATTGGGGATTGGCGTAAGACTACAGATTGGTCGAAGTTATTAAAATTAAAATCGGGTTTTGGCTGTTTAGGAGCGGGTTTGGGTGGTGTTAATACTTGTGCATCTCTATAAGATCCGTTACCGTTTCCGTTACCGTTACCGTTGCTGTAACTACCATTAAGTTGAGTCATAATAATTTGGGATTTGGGATTTTAGATTGAATATTTAGTGGTGTGTGATTTTAGAGTTTGAAAAGTTTAATGTATTACTGCCTTTTTTCGTTTTCTCGTTCCATACTCTGTACTCTGTATGGGAATGAATTTATAAGAAACTTCAAATTAAAAAAATATCCCAAAATTTCTTGTGATGCAGTCCGAAAAGCCCGCTAATAATGCAAGGACGGGCAAGATGCCCATCCCACAAGATTGGACATTTTTTTTGTGGAGTTCTCTAACGGCTTTAGGCAGAGCCTCTGTAATGGCATTCCCAGTCAGAGACTGGGAACGAGATGAACAGGGTAAAGCATGAGCTAAACCCTTACAAATAACTGACAAATTACAAATTTACTTCCTGTTGTTGATAAAGATAGAAATAATGACCTTTAGCTGCCATGAGTTCTTGATGACTACCTTGTTCTATCATTCTACTGTTATCCATGACGACGATAGTATCGGCATTACTAACAGTATTTAAACGGTGGGTAATGAAGAAGACTGTGTTGCCTTTGAATGCACGAGCTAAGTTCAGACAAATTTGCCTTTCTGTCGGATAATCTAGAGCGCTGGTGGCTTCGTCTAAAACTAAGATTTTAGGTCTTTGTAATACAGAACGAGCGATCGCAATTCTCTGTCTTTGTCCACCAGAAAGGGCTGATCCTCTTTCCCCAACTCGTGTATTATAACCATTGGGTAAGGTCATAATAAATTCATGAGCAACAGCAATTTGAGCCGCTTCAATAATTTCCTCAGTTGTGGCATCAGGATTTGTTAAGGCAATATTTTCTTGAACTGTGCCATCAAATAAGAGCGTATCTTGGGGAACTACACCAATTTGCCGCCGCAGCGAATAAAGTTCGACTTTGGCAATGTCATAACCATCAACTAAAATTCTGCCAGATTCTGCGTCATAAAGTCTGAGCAGTAATTTCATCATTGTACTTTTGCCTGAACCACTTTGTCCGACAATGCCCACAAATTTACCTGCGGCAAATTCGACGCTGACATTGCTGAGTTGTAGTGGTCCGCTGGCAGCAAATCGGAAGGAAACGTTTTCATATTTAACAGCACCGCTAACAGCAGGAAGGGGAATATTATTCCGATCTATTTCTGCTTCTTGTGGTGTGTCCACAATATCACTTAATCGTTCTAAAGATAAACCAGTTTCTTGGAAGTTTTGCCAGATTTGCGCCAACCGTAAGATTGGGGTAGTAACGTAACTAGAAATAATCCGAAAAGCAATTAATTCTCCTAATGTTAATTCTCCTTTCAAAACTAAATAAGCTCCCACCCATAAAACTAGTAAACTGCTAAGTTTACTGAGAAACTGACTGGTTGAATTCGCTAATGTGGAAGTGAGAACAGTTTTAAAACCGGCGGCGACAAACTTGGCATATTTCTTTTGCCAAGAAAACCGGGAGCGTAATTCAATATTTTGGGCTTTAACTGTTTGAATACCTGACATAACCTCAACCAAATATGATTGAGTTTCGGCATTCCGTTCAGCTTTAGTTCTTAATTGTCTACTCACGGTGGGAGCAGCGACTAATGTCACCACCACAAACAGAGGAATTGTCCCTAATCCGACGAGAGTTAGTTGCCAACTGTAAAACAACATGACAACTATATAAACGACGGAAAATAGGGCATCTAACACTACTGTTAAAGCCGTACCGGTGAGAAACTGACGGATATTTTCTAATTCATTAATTCTGGTGGATAGTTCACCAACTGGTCTTTTATCGAAATAGCGCAGTGGTAAGCGTAGCAAGTGGTCAATAATTTGTGACCCCAAACTCATATCAATGCGGTTGGTGGTATCTACAAATAAGTAAGTCCGCAAGGTGGTTAATACTGCTTCAAATACACCCACTGCTAATAGTAATACTCCTAGAATATTCAGGGTACTAATACTATTTTGGACGATGACTTTATCAATAATTAGCTGAATAACTAGAGGATTAGCGAGGGCAGCTAGTTGGACGAAGAAGGAAGCAATAAATACTTCTATCAGTACCCGGCGGTAACGTGATAAGTAAGGAACAAACCAAGATAACCCAAAGCGTTCTTTCGGTGTTTCTTTGGTTGCACTCAGTAATAAAACTCTAACTTGTGGTTGAAGATTAGCGTCATCAGTTTCTAATTCTTCTACCAATTGACTAATTTGGCAGTTGATAATGCCTTGAGATGGTAAACCCAAAACTACTGTTTTTCCATCTACCGCATAGAGGACAGCAAAACTGTCACGATAGCGAATTAATGCTGGTGTAGGAATCCGATTGATGGAAACAGCAGGAACATCAACTAGCTGGGATTTAAGTCCAATTAGTTCTGATAAATAAGCGCAAACTTGAAAAGATATACTCCCTTGACGCTTAATTTGGTCGGTTAAAATCCGCCGCACTACTTCTTTCCGAAAGGGCATTTCTAAATGCTTGGATAGCATTTGAAAACAAGCCAGAGTGGCATCTAATTCTCCTTGTCCCCGGAAAAATGGATAGTTTTGATTTTTAAATTGCTTGTTTGATGTGGTGGGGGGAACAAATTCTGGTTCTTGGGCGTAGGGAATTTCCGAATCTACTCTGCTATCTGATATAGTTTCTAATGTTTCGGATTCAATGGTAACACCATCAAGTAATGATAGGTCTTGAGGATTAATGCCCAATAAGCGGAGAGGAATGTTGCCTTTAACTTCAATTACGTCGGTTTCTAGACGAGAACAGGGTGGGAAATTGGGCAGGGAACTACGACCACTCACAAACCAAATGCGATCGCTATCTAATTCTCTTAAAGCCGTTTTTCCTGGTGATAAATAATGAATTTTTGCTTCTAATTGAGCCTGTTGGGTAATGTCTTTGAGGTTGTGATTTACTAAAGCTTTTTGCGCTACCTGGGAACTCAAAATATCAAATATTTCAATTGGGTGACTTATGTGTTGACGAGCTTGAGCAAAGGCTGGATTGCGGTTGATAAATTGCAAATAATCTGCGGCTTTCCAGGTTAAACAGATGACTTCGGTGGAAGCGATCGCTGTTTCACAAGGAAGTTCACGCAACCAAGCAATTTCGCCAATTGTTGCCCCTGGTTGCAGTAATTTTAATGTAATTGGTAATTGGTTTTGGGGATTATATCCCAATAGTCTGACGTTGCCTTGATAAAGAATGGCGATCCTTTCTGGTAGTTGTTCTTTACCAATAATTTTTTGTCCTATGCGATAACGCAAAGGCTGGAGAATTTGTGACGATAAGAGGTTATTAATTTCCTCTTTCGATAATTGATCAAATCCTTCAATACTGGCAATGAATTCTTCAAAGGTACTCTGAATATAAGTCATATTGATTGAGTTATTTATTTCACTTCATTTTGGCGAAAAGGTTGATATTTGGCGATTTATATGGTCTGAATCTGACATTTTTGTTCTGTCATTTGTGTTTGTAACCACTGATTAAATCGTTCATTTAGTAATCGTTGTCGCATGGGACGATCTAGTTGGGCTGGGAGTATTTTTTCTAATCGGACAATTACTAGGACGTTATTGATTTGAGTCGGTGGTGATAGTTGTTGTGGTTGACTTTTGGAGAGGATATTCACCAATGTGGGATGGAGGGATTGTAAATCTATGGGTCCGACTAAGCCATCTGTTTGGGATTCTGGTCCTTGGGCGTATTCCCGTGCTAATTCCGCAAAAGATTGTTCACCCTCTTGAATACGGAAGTAAATTTCTTGAGCGATACCAAGTTCTGAGGTGGTAATTAGGGAATAAATCACTCTATCTAACTGGGTTTTCCGTTGAAAAAAGTAGGAGTTTAAATCCCCTCCCCAGGTTTCCTCTTTGAACTTTTCTAGTTTTAATTGTCGTACCGCCATGATTTTCAGTTTTTGGAAACTTTCGCTCTGTGGTTCTAGTCCTTGATATTGTTGGGCTAATTGTTCGCAGGCTAGTTGTTCTTCTTCTGGGGTACAGACAATTTCTGCGATCGCTTGATCAATGAATATTTCCTTAATTAATAGCGGTAATAGCTGGTATTCCGACAATAATGATAAAACTTCTGTAGGCTGGAGGGTGCGATCGCCCAATTGTAGAACTTGATTCATATTATTTGTAATCAGGTTTGTCACCATTGTTAATTTCTCTTCAAAAGATAGTAGAACTAGATTGTCACCAAGTTATATTTTGGTTAAATTATACAATTTATGACAACTTTACTCTGCTTTGGTTTCAGTGTAGTATTTAAATACTAATTATTTGCCAATAACCAAAAGTTGATTTCTGGGCATTTAAGTAGTCAGAGTGTTGATATTTGGATATTATCGTACCAACTTACCATAAATTAATAAATTTGTCATATCAAACTTACTTTGTAGGAAATGGGGAATAATGACGAATTAGCAGCCTAAATTAGATAACCAGTCATTGCGGTTATTGCGTATTCTTCACTTACCCACTAATCTTCAAAAACCAATCCATCCTGAGAAATAATTACAACACCTAATAAGTTAATACAGGACAAAATTATATAAAGGGTAAATTTAATTTCTCTAAAAAGGTAAATATAATCACAAAAATACTGTAGGGGCAAACCCCCTGTGGTTGCCCGGAATCATAATTAACGAAATCTGCCCGGATTTAGCCGATTGGGGCTTTGGCGTGTGGTACTACCTTTAATTGCTACTCCATTTCTCAGTTTTCCACCAGTACCACCATCTTTAGGATCAAGGTATGGTTTCAAATTAATCCCACCTTTAGTAGAAGTAACTTGATTCTTGCTACCACCTAAAAGCGTTTGTCCGAGACTGTATAAGCTATTACCATTACTGCTATTACGATTAGTGTAAGTATTGACAGCAATAGTTTGTTGTCCACTATCAGCAGTAGTTAAATTTTGGAATACACTATTGCGAATAGTATAAGGATCTTTGCCACGAGGGACTGTTAAGACAATTCGACAACTGGGTTGGGCTTCGGTGGTGACACAGATAATATTTTCGCTATTTTCTACGGCTATTTGCAGTTCTTGTAATCCATCTGGGCGATATGATTCTAAACGGGTGGCGATCGCTTGACAACGTTTCTGAGCATCCCACCCGCCTCCTAAACTCTGAGGTGCAGCCCAAGCAAAGTATTGTCCTGGTTGACTTTGGGGCTGATACATGACTGTAAACTGTCCATTGTTAGACTGGCAACTAAATCTGGCGCTACTGTCAACTGTGGTGGAAGTTGGGATGGTGGTTGATGAACCTGATGGTACTGTAGTAGATGAACCTGATGGTATTGTAGGAACAACAACTTGAGCAAAAGCCACAGTGTTACCAAAAAATAAAGAACAGCCCAAACTACTCAACAATAAAACCCGAAGTGATTGTAATGACATAAATATAACCTCTGTGAGAAACAGGTAAATAGTTGATATCTCTATTGACGGAGAATATATTTTTTTGATTCATTAACAATACCTATTTTTTTGTTTTTAGTATACATAGCAGAAACCGCTACAAGCTACGAAGGATTATCAGCAGCTTACAGCGGTTTCTTGATTAGGTTGTGGTTCAATACAAAAATAATAGAAGTGGACTTGACAAGCAATCAATTAAATTCGATTTAAACCACGCTTCCCTTATTTCTAATGGGCAGGCACTTCTGGCTGCGAGTTCAACACCTCCAATAACAATTTGGTGAGATTTAGGCGAAAAAACTTTGACAGGAAGCTAAAATCTAAAAT
This sequence comes from Anabaena sp. AL93, assembly GCF_001672085.1. Lineage (NCBI taxonomy): Bacteria > Bacillati > Cyanobacteriota > Cyanophyceae > Nostocales > Nostocaceae > Anabaena > Anabaena sp. AL93. Next base: position 8,120 of record NZ_LJOU01000033.1, read on the forward strand.
TGATTGCCGATACATTAGAGCAGGAGGCACAAACTCTAATGAAAAGTTTGGATTTAAGGTTTGACTTTTAACCTTTTTGTACCATACCCTTAATCTAGCATGAGTTTTTTTATTTGTGTTGTCTGTTTACTAAACTTGAAATTTATTAATATATTGCAACAATTCGGAATGGGCGCAGACCTCACAATTCGGAATGGGCGCAGACCTCACAATTCGGAATGGGCGCAGACCTCGCAATTCGGAATGGGCGCAGACCTCACAATTCGGAATGGGCGCAGACCCTGCGCCCCTACTTGACTCCTGCTATAGTAGAGGTTTTATAAGTTATAAACCGATGGAAATTATTATTGGTTGGCTATATCCCAAGTTGATGAGTACCTATGGCGATCGCGGAAATGTGATCACTATCCAACGTCGCGCTCAATGGCGGGGGTATAATGTCATTGTTTTACCCTTAGACCAAGAGTCCACCACAGAAGATATAAAATCAGTAGATGTGATTGTTGGTGGGGGCGCACAGGATCGTCAGCAAGAAATTGTCATGAGGGATTTGCAAGGGGCAAAAGCTGAGGCAATGCGTGATAAAATCGAACGTGGCACGCCGGGAGTTTTTACCTGTGGTTCTCCCCAACTGCTGGGAAATTATTATGAACCAGCCTTTGGACAAAGAATTGAAGGTTTAGGAATCTTAGATTTAGTTTCTATTCATCCTGGTGAAAATACTAAAAGATGTATTGGTAATTTAGTGATAAAAGTTACAGCTTCCCGGTTAGCGCAAGAACTAGAAGCAATGACAGGGACAAAACCTTATTTGGTCGGGTTTGAAAATCACGGTGGCCGGACTACATTAGGAAAAGTGGAAGCTTTAGGGCGTGTGGTGTATGGTTTGGGGAATAATGGAGAAGATGGAACAGAAGGCGCGTTTTATCAAAATGCGATCGCTACCTATTCTCACGGTCCATTATTACCAAAAAATCCTTTTGTTGCCGACTGGTTAATTCAAACTGCGTTAAAGTTGAAATATCAGCAAGAAATTAAACTTTCACCTTTAGAAGATACTTTGGCAATGCAAGGACGGGAAGCGATATTGAAACGCTTAAAAGTTAATTTGCCCAGTGTGGCTGGAGTTAGGTAATAGGTGATGGGTAATGGGTAATGGGTAAAACATTCTTCCCAATTACCAATTACCAATTACCAATTACCAGCCTAATAAACTACATTATTTCTTTATTAAATAAGAATAATTTTCTGTACAATGTCTGATAAATTTCTATAGAAGCGTGAAATTGTGTAATTAGTTATTATTTTAAATCTGTGCAACTTCCTTTCGACTCCGCTCAAGGTAAACCTTCTTCCCCAGAATTTGAAAATCGCTCAAATTGTCACCCTGATGAGGGGTTGCAAAAATTACTTAATCGCCTTGTTATCAGAATAGAACGCGATGAATTAGTGCGAAAAACGACAAATCACCTGAGAGAATCACTTCAGGCTAATCGTGTAGTATTGTATTATTTCTATGAACAATGGCAAGGGCAGGTAACATTTGAATCATTGAGTGCTGATGAATATTCGATTCTTGGTTTTACCGGACCAAGCGGTTGTTTTAACCATGAATATGCTGCTTTGTACTTAGAAGGAAGAGTAAGAGCGATCGCTGATATAGAATTAGAACCAATTCAGGATTGTCACCGTGATTTTCTTCGCAGTATGCAAGTTCGCGCCAATTTGGTAGTACCAATTCTCATACCGCGAGGATTATGGGGACTATTAGTAGCGCATCATTGTCAAAATTCCCGTAATTGGACATTAACAGATATTGAACTAATGCAAACGGGAGCGCGAACTTTAGCAACAGATTCTAATATTTTAGAAAGTTAATAAATTATAATTGTATTCAAATCGAATACCCTCTAACATTGTCAATAACTCAGCCCTAAAGGGACTGAGCTTGTAAGAAATCAAGACTTACGTGTTTGACTAGCTCATTGAGACGTAATTTGGTACGAACTTCCAGATACTTCCCTAGTCTGGATTATCTTCAAGCTATCTTGTAATAGCGTTGGTTAAAGCCAAGACATCTTGATTGCGTTGAGCAAAGGGACATTAAACTTTACTCGAAGGATTATCTCTTTATGCGAGTACCCGTAATTTCAGTAGACAATACGCCATTAATGCCAACTAAACCAAGTCGAGCAAGACGATGGATCAAAGATGGTAAAGCAATCGGCAAATTCGACAAACTTGGCATTTTCTATGTCCAGTTATTAGCCGAACCAAGTAATACCGAAACGCAAGAAATAGTTATTGGTTTAGATCCTGGTAAACTTTTTTCAGGTATAGCGGTTCAATCCAAAAAGTTCACCTTGCAGATGCTACATTTAGTTTTGCCATTCAAAACAGTCAAAGACCGGATGGAGCAACGATCAATGATGCGACGTAATAGGCGCGGAAGGCGAATCAATAGGAAACTGTCTTTCAATGTCCGTAATCATCGCCAAGCAAGACTTGATAATCGTCGTGGCTCAAAATTGCCTCCAAGTATTAGGGCAAACAAAGATTTAGAATATAGAGTAATTAGTTTACTCCTCCAACTTTATCCAATTAAAACTATTGTTATTGAAGAGGTTGAAGCACGCGGTAATAAAGGCTTTAGTCCCGTTATGGTTGGTCAAAGATACCAAATTAGCCGACTATCAAAACTTACAAATGTCGTTTTGAAGAAGGGCTGGGAAACATCAAACCTTCGTAAGCATCTGGGATTGCATAAAGAAAAATCCGATAAATCTTTGCAAATACCAGAAACGCACGCTGTTGATGCAGTAACGTTAGCTTGCTCTGAATTTGTTAAATACCAGACATGGAAAGGAGCTAAAAATCATGGTGCATCTTGGGTAGGAGGCGTAGATGTCACTGAATCCCAATTCACTATTGTGCGTCGCCCACCAATTAGCCGGAGGCAATTACATTTAATGACCTTTAGTAAAGGTGGTAATCGTCGGAAATATGGTGGATCTACAACTCGTCATGGATTTAGAAAAGGTGACTTTGTGGAAGCAAGTCAGGGCAATAAAACATTCTTTGGTTGGGTTAGTGGAGATACTGAAAAACAAGTCTCTGTCAGTGACGCTAATTGGAAAAGACTAGGACAATGCACTGTTAAAAAAGTTAAGTTGATACGAAGATCAACAGGTCTAATTACCACTGCGGTTAAAACCGCCCGTGTCGCTTCCCTCTCAGCACTAAAGTGACTGAGTTTCCCACTTACCGCGAGGTCTTATGAAATAAATGTTGGGTTGACGTAAGAAAACCCAACCTACTTGCTAACACACTTTTTTAGGGTCTCATTTTTTATGTAGAAGGTTTTAATTACCTGAATCTTTATGAGGATATTTACGATTATATTTCATTCTCAATGATGATTTAAACAAGCGGCCAACTCGTAGTTCGCCAGTATACTTAGGACGATCTTCAAACATTCCCACTCTCTTCATACTCTCAATCGCATTCCTGATTTTTGATTTATCTATCTGTGTTTTTTCAGCTAGTTCAGAAATACATTGATCTAACTTAAAAGGTGTTTTCAGTCCATCAAATGCACTAAGTAAAGACCTAATTTTTTGTTCATTTTCAGACATATGATCTGCAAGATTAATTAGATAGTTTAGTTCAGAACGCAACTGCCCTAAATAATCTTTTGCTGCTGCTTCATGAGCTATAACAATGAGTGAAGGATCGATTTTACCATCTTCAATTTGTTTACCTGTAAAAGAACCTACATCAGTAGATGTGGGATTTGCAATTACTTGAATAAATTTATCGAAAATACGTGGATAGTAACGAAGTTTATCAGTGGTGCTACCTTCTGGTGTTTCGCTGGCACTATCTGCAAAATATGTTTTCAGAAATGTTTTAGTAGCCAGATTATTTCTCCGCAGTTTTTCTGGGAAAGCCATTAATAATAAATTTTCGCATTCTTCAGTAGATAAAACACCTCTCTGAATATCTTCGCGTTTTTCTTCTATTCTTTTTATTAAGTCTGGAAAATTTTGTCGATACCAGTTAATATTACGTATTCGAGATAATATAAAATTAAATATTTTTTGGGTATCCCAATTCAGATAAATTACCTTTCCAAATATTTGTTGCTCAATGTTCTGATAGCCTCTTTCAGCTAAATCAGTTCTTAAGAAAATTTTAAACTGTAAACGATTTGATAGTCTATCATCAGATTCAATAGTTTGAATAAATCTAAAAAGGCTTTCAATATATGTAAAAGTAAGTTTAGCATCAAAAGCAGTTTCTAAGCCATCAAGAAGAAAAGTACGCTTTGGACTTTGATTTAATTGATCAATAATTAAATTTATAATAGTTCCATTAAAATTCTGCTCTAGTTTTCGAGAAAAATTTTCTCTTAACAATTCTCTTGATGTTGTCTTTGTTTCTAGGGCAGCCAAAAGTAAATTCCACCATAAATTCTCAGGCGTATCTCGATAACGCTCAATAGCTGTCGATAGTTCTGGACTAGGAGATTTCAAACCTTTGTCTTCTGCATTATCAGCAGTTACAAGTAATGGTTCACCAATTTCTGCTTTGGCTAGTTCTTTTAATAATCGAGTTTTACCTGTACCTTTTCTACCAAAAATATATGAAATTGAATTGTCAGGTATAAGAAGTTGTTGGAGAGCATCTGTCTGGATCAAATCTCCTTCATCTGTAGCTCCACTTGGGGTAAGTATATTATTTTGAATCTGCTTTTTAGAAGCTATATTTAAAATACTGCGTAGACTATTAAGTTTATCAAAATTTTTGGGTGCTAGTTGATTTTTATCTGGTAATCGGCTATATCTAAAAGCACTGTCATAAGGCCAAATAATCCAATGATCTCTAACTTCAACAGCAGAAAGTTCTGAATCTTCATCCTCTGATTCTTGAGATATTATCTCTGCCAGCATATCTAGTAATGTTTCAATTTGTTGATTATTCCTGTTTATATATGATTCTTCATTCTCATTATCTGGCTGCCAAGAAACAAAAACTCCAGGATTAGAAATATGTGTTCTCAAGACAGATTCTATGAATTGTTTAGCGGGTAGCCATTGATCATCAAGACGAACACATACAACTGTTGGTCCTGGAAGTGTAGTCATCCAGGGTAAAGTTACTGGTGAAAGTCCTGCTCGATGATCGATTAAAATGATATCGTATTTTTCAGCCGCAAATTCAGAGATTCGCCTAGCTGCATTCTCAATTATCATTGGTTCAAGAGCAGAGCGCAGAGCAAATGCCGCAGCATCAATATTAAAATCTGGCGAAGTTGGCCGACAGGCTAATAAATCTACATATCCAGCTAAAGGTATCGACTTAACACGCTCAGGTTTTATTTCTGCAACAGACTGAACTACTCCTAGCAAAGTTCCTGAAATAGAACCGGAAGTTCGTCCATAAATTACGTCTAATGATGGGGCTTCAATGTCACTGTCTATAACAAGAACTTTCCACCCATCTTCAGCTAAAACTGTAGACATGAGTCCAAGTAGAGTGGAACGTGCTTGTCCACCTTTATATCCATAAAAATGGACAATTTTTAGTTCTTTTGAAACCTGATCATTAACAACTGATTTTTGAAATTGCTGTTCGATAAGAGAACTTAACCAATGATGTCCTCTTTCTCGTGGACGATTTTCAGGATATTCTAGTGCAAATTCCTCTGAGGTAAGAAGTCTTAATGATAGCAGGGAATTAAGGAGTGTAGTCCTTAGTTCTGCCACACTTATATTAATATCCTGAGCAAAAGATATTTCACGTTCTTCATCATCAATATTTTGAAACTTGGGAGACAGATAGATAATATGAACGTAAGGAAATCTAAATATGGTTTGTATTTCTCCGAGCTTTTTTGCTTCTTTGAGTAGTTGAGCAGCATTCATTACAGAGATACTCCTTTAGTTCTTAAACTTGTCTTGATGTCTCTAATAGTTTCTAACGCATCTCTAATTTGAGTATCCGTAGAGGTTCCTGGAAAGTCCCCTTCATGTCTAATGTATCTAATACCGGGGTAATTGTCACCGTCCACAGGAACAGCATTTCCGGTTATATCGGTACAACGCAACACACCAAGTTGTGATCGTAGTTGCTGTGCAAGTGAAGTCTCACCTAAATCATTAACCCAAGTAATTATTGTATGCCCCTTTTTCCAGGGTGGATTAAGATGATCTTTAATAGCAAGTTCCAGAGCTACAAGTGAACAATACAACGATAATAGATAATTGCTGCTGTCTGCACCAGTGGTAAATGCGGCTCTGTTATAAGCATGAGTCATATTTGACACTAAGTATTAAATTAAAAAAATAGTTAGGCTGATTGTATCATATGATGTTGATATTAAATTTAACTAAAATAAAGCTCGCATGAGCAAGTAAGTTTTAAAATTCTGGAATTATCTACAACCTATTCCTCAACAGTTAGGGACTTCCAAATAAAAAAATACTCAACCACCTAACGCAAAAATCTCTCAAACCCTTATTCCTCTGTGTCCTCTGCGCCTCTGTGGTTCGTTAATCAGGATAATTTATTTCTTGGAAGTCCCTTACCCTTCTTTGAAACTGGTTGAACTTCCTGTTGTAGTGATTCTAGCAGTGATTGTACCAATTGCCAGCGATAGCGAAGCGCTCCGGAGGAATCGCTCATTGGTAATTTTAGCACTTGTTTTTGCAATTCTTGTAATGTCATGAGAGGATATTAAAATCTATTTCGTCTCAATTATACAGCATATTTTATGTAAGTGAAGTACACCAATAGCATTGTGTTTACAGAATAAATGTTGATTGGATATTGTCAGAATCAGGATATCCAGGATTAAAGGATTTACAGGATTGTGATTTCTAGATTTTCTGTAAATATTTAAAAACAAAAAATGATAATTACAATAACAGTATATTCTCTATCATTCAAAAATCGCTATTTTTCATCAACAATAAAAAATAACATCCTGTACATCCTTAAATCCTGGGAATCCTGATTTAGACATTTAAATTCCCAAATTTAGGACTCCACCATCCTTTGGCAGTATGAAAATAAGCCACATCCTTATGTTTCGTATCCTTCCATGAATCTTGACCAGAACACCGCAGCATAGTTTTATTTTGCCCATCTTTGAGGTAACTGTATTCCTCCAAAGGTTTCTTGCATACAGGACAGGGATATGCAGTGATTTTTGCTGAAGGTTTGGGAGCATTTTCATCTGCAGATGTTTTAGGTTTCGGTGCTTCCCACTTTTTGTTAAAATCACTCCAAAATAGGACAATGTTTTCGCAACCACTCACACATTTAAGAAAGTATTTCTTTTTAACTTTACTGCTGGGAATTTTAGCTAAACACTCCTTACAATCAGGACAACGAGTTTTAGAAGTTTCATATTTTCTTTCAACAAAATTATTATTTTTACCTGTAGTTGATGAATTAGTAACTACAGTTTTAGCTTTGGAAAGTGCAGGAACAAAATAACTTTGATTCCAAGTAGTTAGGTAATGTTGCCAAGAGTTTTTTCCTTCAGAAATTGCATCTAGGGCATCTTCCATTTTAGCAGTAAATTCGGCTTCTAATAAATCGGGTAAAGCCTTTTGTAAAAATTCATCTACTCCTAAACCCAAAGCTGTGGGTTGAAGATTATCTTTTTTCAACTCCACATAATTGCGTTTCTTTAAAGTAGCAATTGTCGGAGCATAGGTACTAGGACGACCAATTCCTTTACGTTCCATTAATTGGACAAGTTTGGGTTCGCTATATCTGGGTGGTGGTTGGGTTTGTTTTTGATCATGTCCCGCTTTGGCTAAATTCAGTTTTTGTCCCTGTTGTAATAAAGGCAAAACTGCATCTTTGCTCAGATTCAGCCAATATTTTGCATAACCGTAAAATTCAATTACCTGCCCTCTAGCTTGCCATAAGATATTACCTGATTTCGTAATTACTAGAGTTTTACGAAGTTGAGCCGGACGACATTGAGAAGCGATCGCTCTTTTCCAAATCATCACATATAGGTTAAACTCATCTTCAGGTAATTCTGCCCGTAATTGCACTGAAGGACGAAAGACATCTGTGGGACGAATGGCTTCATGTGCCTCCTGAGCGGTTTTACTACTGCGCTGCTTGGCTACTTGCTGAGGCACATTTTCAGGGTCATTTTGTTCCAACCATTGACGAGCGCTCGCACAAAATTCAGGACTCAACATGACTGAATCTGTTCGCATATATGTAATTAATCCTGCCTCATATAACTTTTGTGCCACCTGCATGGTTTTATCGGGGGAAAATTTCAACTTTGAACCGGCAGCTTGTTGGAGGGTGGAGGTGGTAAATGGTGGAGGGGGTTGACGATAAACCAGTTTCCCTTCTAGGTGAATAATTTGATGAGGATGACGTTTTGCTTCTTCAACTAATCTGTTTGCTTCTGCTTCCGAAAGAACACGCTGAGATTCGGGTTTTTCTGGGTTGTTACTAGCTGCATCATCGTGAGTTTCCGTTTCTGGTTCTGATGTTTCTTTCTCAGTATTTGCCGTACCTTTGTAAAAAGCCCGAAATCCTTCTTGATAATCTACCCACACACTCCAATAATCTTGGGGGACAAAAGCCAGAATTTCTCTTTCCCGCTGACAAATTAGATGTAATGTGGCGCTTTGAACTCTACCTACACTTTTTGCCCCGTTATTTAATGCCCAAACTAGGGGACTACCTTTGTAACCTACCAGTTTATCAAGACAATCTCGACATAATCCGGCACCGATTAAATTAGTGTCAAGTTTTCTGGGATGGGCGATCGCATTTCGCACTGCTGATGGTGTAATCTCAGTATAAACTACTCGTTTGGGGTCTCTTAATCCTAACGTTTCTTTAAGATGCCAAGCAATGGTTTCTCCTTCTCTGTCTGGGTCTGTAGCTAAAACAACTTCATCAACTTGCCTAACAGCGGCTTTTAATTGTTGAATTGTTTCTTTTGCCCTTTGGTCACGGGGGACATAATTGCAGCTAACAGTATTACCATCCATTGTAAATCCTAGTGAATCATCACCGTCGTTACTGAGTTCGCGGATATGTCCACAACTAGCGCGGACAATCCAATCTGCACCGAGAATTTGACTCAATTTTTTGACTTTTCCGGGAGATTCGACCACTAGGAGGCGTTTAGGCATGGCGCTTGTTTTTGATATGCTTTATCTAGGATAATTGAGAACGAGTGTATTTACCATTCATAGCACAAAGAAAAATTAAGTAATTGGACAAAAATATTTATACTCAACACGGCTTAATAATTTGATTCTGTGGGTAGGGGTAAAGCAAGAGCTTCATTGGTGTCAACTTAAGCTCAAATCCTGATGATATCTCGTTCCCAGTCTCTGACTGGGAATGCTATTACAGAGGCTCTGCCTCTGTTTTCATAGAAGGCAGAGCCTTCTAGAATTCATTCCCATACAGAGTATGGGAACGAGAAATTCATTCCCAGGCGGGCTATGGGTTTTACGTTAATACTATTAGGGACTTCCAAGAAATAAATTATCTTGATTAACGAACCACAGAGGCGCAGAGGACACAGAGGAATAAGGGTTTGAGAGATTTTTGCGTTAGGTGGTTGAGTATTTTTTTATTTGGAAGTCCCTTAGACTGGGAATTCATTCCCAGGCGGGCTATGGGTTTTACGTTAAGTTGACACCAATGAAGCTCTTGCTTTACCCCTACAAATCTAGGTTTTTCGTAATTTTGTAAAAGTCCATGTCTCAACCGTGTTTAGTATACGGTCATTGCGAGCGAAGGGAAGCAATCACAACCCTTGCGATTGCTTCATTTCACTTCGTTCCATATGGCTAACGCCACGCAGCGCTTACGCAATGGCATTGTGTAATTAATTTTGCCTCACTACTTAGAGCCGCTTTAAAATCCTTAAATTATACTGTAAAAAATCAATTGGGAAAGGACTATTTAGCTCATATCACAGCAATTTTCTCATTAAAACAAGGTATAAACATCTAAAAACCCGATCAAGGTTGACCGGGTTCTAATGAATTTGCAGGTTTCAAATGATTAAAGTGAGTAAGTGAATTTAAGTTACTAAGGGTGGACTTTCTAAAACGCAAATACAGCATCTCCACGTCTTTCCGCTCTGGGATTTGGCCTCGCCACCTCATCTAGAGTTTGGCTAGTTGCCACTTCGTCATCAATAACGCTGTAATTGTCGGGCTGATGATAGGGGACACACTGAATCATTTACCCTTTCTTTTAGTTGGTTTTTATTTGCTTGGTGTCCTATGCTTTTAAGATATCATTTGATTTTTGAGATAGGACTTATTCTTTACATTTATTAACAAATTGGTGGGCTTATCTTCGATGATTGCCTTTTTGCCAACTTTGACTATTAGGCTGTTTGCTGAATTTAGCTTGAGGAAAAAGTCGCTGTTCTATTTGTTCATAACTGCCTTCAAAGTCGCATTTACCGAAATGGGGACATTGACGACAATAAACGCCTTTGCTGTAACGTTCTAGATTCTCACGGTTGAAAAAATAGGGTTTATGACTAAATGTACTTGCTACCCATTGCCATGACATATTGTTACTTGCTGGATCACCGTCGAGTAAATGTTGAAGAAACCATTTTGCGCCGGCTTGCCATTGAATATGTCGCCAATGGATAATATAAGCTGCTAACCACATTCTTATATGGTTGTGTAGGTAGCCTGTTTCTCGTAGTTCCTGACTAAAGCTGTCAATGCAAACTAGTCCTGTCGTTCCGGTTGTGATATCTTCAGGTAGTTGGGCTGCGTAGTCTGTTGATTGATAACCGGTTTTGAATTCTTCTTGATTTTGCCAAATCTCGTTTCCTAGTTTGACATATAATCTTTGCCAATAATCACGCCAGCCTAATTCGTTAATTAGTTTATTAGCATCCTCTGGATTCTCAATTCGGTTCAGTATATATTCTCGAACTTCCCGCAAACTCAAGACTCCATGACGAAGGTATGGTGACAATTTGGTAATGTCACCAGTTAGGAAGTTGCGGGTTTTTGCGTAAGCTATGGGGTCAATTTTTTGTAGCGCTTGTTGTGCGGCTTTCCTTCCTCCGGGAATATCGCTAATGTGATCATCTTGTGCTGCGGCTTGGGGGAACTGTTCCTTGAGATATGCGACTAATTCGGCTCGATTTTGGAAATCACGTAACATAAAATTTGTATATGTAGGTGAACACAATAAAACCAAACTGTGTAAAGAAACGTAAAATCGCCCAAACCCTCTTCACTCTTGCCTCTTGCCTCTTGCCTTTTGCCTTGCCATAACGACAATTTTCAACGCCAACCTACTTATGTCAATTTAAGATTTTAAGAATAATTAAACGCAGATAAACGCAAATAAATGCAGATAAGGAAGGATGAGTCAATGTATTTTATGATTCTGTGGAGATTCACGTAAAATTGGTATTAGTAGTTTACAATCAGATGTGGTTTTATCCCCTAACTAATTGGTCTATATCCTAACTCATTTTACCTATTATAGTAGGTTGGCGTTGAAAATTGTCGTTATGGCAAGGCAAAAGGCAAGAGGCAAGAGGCAAGAGTGAAGAGGGTTTAGGCGATTTTACATTTCTTTACACAGTTTGGTTTTATTGTGTTCACCTACTTATACTCAAAACGGCTTGATTGTTTGATTCTAAACGTAGGGGTAAAGCAAGAGCTTCATTGGTGTCAACTTAAGCTCAAATCCCTACCACATCTCGTTCCTAGTCTCTGACTAGGAATGCAGTTGATGAGGCTCTGCCTCTAATATTATTGAAGGCAGAGCCTTCTAGAATTCATTCCCAGTCTCTGACTGGGAATAAGATGAACAGCATTAATATTTAAAATGAGTTCGTAGGGGCGCAGGGCCTGCGCCCAAATAAGGACTGCGCCCAAGCAAGGAATGTACCCAAACAAGGACTGCGCCCAAAATATTATGCGCTCAACATCGTATTTATCTTGAAGATACATTAAAGGAATTTAAAAACCCTTCTATACTCTTAGTTAAAAACTTCTGTCTTTTTTTGGTAGTTTCCGCACTTACTTGATATAACCGGGTTTTAACTAAATATATTCTTAGTTTGACAATGTTTACTCCTGGTTTACTATAGCTAATTTCCCTGCCAAAATAAGAACCTAATCTAATTTTTTGTTCACTAATTAAAGTTCCTTTGGCTTTTTTAACCACATTATTGCGTCCGTTATCTAAAGCCTTTTCAACCAGCTTTTTGCGATTTAATAATTCAATATATTCAGAGGAATAATCAACATAACCAACGGCATAATTAACTTCCTCTTGTTGGCGTTCAACACTAAACAGATTTAATTTAATTTTCCCCGATTTTGTATTTACTGTTTGTTTAGTCTCTCTGGGATTCCCTGGCATTAAAATCCGAAAACTACCGTCAGCAGGAGAAAACAACTTCCAGATAGATTTCGCTACTTTTACCTGTTGGTTAGCGGCTATAGTTGGAGTAATTGTATATCCGCCACATAAAACCACCAGCGCAAGAGAATAATTGAGAAATCTTATTTTCATGATTATCGAATTTAAGTAGGTGAACACAATAAAACCAAACTGTGTAAAGAAACGTAAAATCGCCCAAACCCTCTTGCCTCTTGCCTCTTGCCTTTTGCCTTTTGCCTTGCCATAACGACAATTTTCAACGCCAACCTACTTAATGCTATGAAATTTTATAAGAAAATAGGCTAAAAACCCTTGAGGGCAGGTTTTGGACCTTGGCGGAAAAACTTAACTGTCCTTTAGGGACTTCCAATTAAAAAAATCCGCAAAAGTTTCTTGTGGTGCGGGCATCTTGCCCGCTAATTACCAAGGACAGACAGGATGCCCATCCCACAAAATTGGGTAATTTATTTTTTGGTGATCCCTTAGGCAAGGAATGAAAGCCAATGGAACGAAGTGAAATGAAGCAATTCCAAGGGTTGTGATTGCTTCCCTTCCCTCGCAATGACTGTAAGTAGGTTGGCGTTGAAAATTGTCGTTATGGCAAGGCAAGAGGCAAAAGGCAAAAGGCAAGAGGTAAGAGGGTTTGGGCGATTTTACGTTTCTTTACACAGTTTGGTTTTATTGTGTTCACCTACTTAAATATTTTTGTCCAATTACTTATCGGGGTAGGCACTGGGGCGCTACCCCTACACCTACATTAAATCTAAATCTTTTATATAATTAATTTTGCCTGCCTACTTATTCAAAACTACAAACCATTGCAAAATGTCTTCAGAATTCCCAATTGGTAGTAAAGTCCGTGTGGTATCATTGCCACCATACCTGAAAACGGCTGAACCAATGCCTATGTTACGTCCCCCTGAAGTAATTCATATTGGCGAGGAAGGTATAGTTCTTGACCATCGCCCTGGTGGTTATTGGGGTGTCCGCTTTACTAGAGGCGCTTTTCTCATAGATAGCCAACACATTGAAAGTATCGAAAACCTGTCCGAACCGCAATCAGATTGAAAGAGAACAACAAAAATGTAAACTTATTTAAGTTATTCTTTTGGTTGAGAAAATGGGTTCCCGTCGCACTTTTATTAGCATTTTATTTGCTTCTTGTTTGGCTGTTATTAGTTGGTTTAATCTTACCCCTCCTGCTCAAGCTTTAGGTGGTAAATTACCCACAATTAATCAACCTGCACCTGAGTTTACCTTACCCACTAATACAGGCAATGGTAAAGTTTCTCTAGCTGATTTTCGGGGTAAGTGGGTAGTTCTTTATTTCTACCCCAAAGATTTTACTTCTGGTTGTACTATTGAAGCCCGACGGTTTCAGCAAGATTTACCTAAATATATTCAGAAAAATACTGAGATTATTGGTATCAGTGCTGATGATGTTGATTCTCATGCAGAATTTTGTGACTCGGAGGGGTTAAAATTTCCTTTGTTAGCTGATATTAAGGGTGAAGTTAGTAAGGCTTATGGTTCTTGGATAGGTGTTGTCTCTATGCGCCATAGTTTTATTATTGATCCTCAAGGGATATTACGCGCAACTTTTGTGAAGGTTAATCCTAGTATTCACAGTATGGAAGTTTTGGAAATGTTGGCCAAGTTGCAATCTTCTATTTCTTAGCAAGACGGCGATTAGAAAGATGCCGGAGGCATCTTTCCAATCGCCAGGGATAATTCCATTGGAGGCTAATTTTTTGAGATGAATCATGATCCTTATATTGTTAAACCAGGTGATCAGATTTCTTTGATCAAGGACTATAATCCAGGTTATAGATGCGAGTTTCACCCAAAAACTGATGCGATTAAAAAATTAAAAACAGGTGTTTTACAACTAGCTAAATATCAAGATGTTCTCTATGCCCAAAATAGTTATTCTTTGTTAATTATTTTTCAAGCTATGGATGCTGCTGGTAAGGATAGCACCATTAAGCACGTGATGTCGGGGGTGAATCCCCAAGGGTGTCAGGTATTTAGTTTTAAATCTCCTAGTGAGGAAGAATTAGATCATGATTATTTATGGCGTTCGATGAAGTCTCTCCCGGAAAGGGGTAGAATTGGCATTTTTAATCGTTCATATTACGAGGAATTACTTATAGTTCGTGTCCATCCAGAAATTCTTAAAAAACAACAATTACCCAAGTTTCCTCAAGGTAATCAGATATGGAAACAGCGATTTGAGGAAATTAATAATTTTGAAAAATACTTGGTTAATAATGGGGTAATTGTGCTGAAGTTTTTTCTAAATGTCTCAAAATCGGTGCAAAGAAAGCGGTTTTTAGCACGGATTGATTCACCGGAAAAACATTGGAAATTTTCTGCTAGTGATATCCGAGAAAGGGCTTTTTGGGATGATTATATGGATGCTTATGAGCAAGTTTTTAACAATACAAGTACAGAATTTGCTCCCTGGTATATTGTTCCTGCTGATCGGAAATGGTTTACACGGTTGGTGGTAGCAGATATTATTTGCACAAAGTTACAGGAATTAAATTTGCAATATCCTGAAATTAGTGAGGAAAATAAAAAGCAATTACAGGAAGCTAAAAAAAATCTGGAAGCAGAAAATTAGCTTTGTCAGTGAAATGTGAACAAAAAGATCCCCGACTTCTTTAAGAAAAAAGATCCCCGACTTCTTTAAGAAGTCGGGGATCTAAGCATTTATATGTTTACAAATTAGCTATGATTGATCCATAGGTCTGTAGGTACAGGGAATGAGTTGAAAATTTAGATATCTTAGAGTTGGGAAAGAAGATAATTTTCAGGATAAATATGCTAAATCTTCCTAACTTTGATATTGTGGCTTTAGCGGCTTCTGCTGGTGGATTAACGGCATTAATTGAGGTGCTTTCAAATTTACCTGCAAATTTCCGAGCAGCAATTGTTGTGGTTCAACATTTAGATCCTCGTCATCCATCCCTGATGGCAGAAATTCTCAGTCGTCGGACTCCACTGAAAGTAGTCCAAGCAAAAGCAGGAGATGAACTCACTCCGGGGACTGTTTATATTGCTCCTCCGAATAACCACCTGTTGGTGAATAGTGATGGTACAGCTTCTTTGTCTCAGTCGGAAATGGTGCATTTTCTCCGTCCTTCGGCGGATTTGTTGTTTGAATCCGTGGCAGCAAGTTATAAAGAAAGAGCGATCGCTGTTGTCCTCACAGGAACTGGTAGTGATGGCGCAATGGGAGTGGAAGCAATCAAAAAAATGGGTGGGACGGTAATTGTCCAGGATGACAAAAGTGCTGAATTTCCGGGAATGCCATCTTCAGCAATTAAGACAGGGAATGTAGATTTCATCCTCCCTTTAACAGAAATTTCTTCCGCTTTGATAACTTTGGTTATGTCTCACGCTATTTCGTCATAATCTCCATGCTGTTTTACCATAAAATACCACCAATTTATGTTATTATTAAAGACTGACTATGTATGAACAATAGTTTTGCAAGTTCAATATTCTCGGTTCTTCGGTACTTGTTATGCTCAACCGATAAGTTGAGAAAAGGGAATAGGGAACAGGGGAAGTTTATAATTTGTAATTATCTATGATGTGTATCTATTTCTAGTAAAAACCTAATTGATTTTATGAATGCTCCACACAAGGATCTGGATTTTGAAAATCTCCTCCAATATTTGAGAATCAATCGAGGGTTTGATTTCACAGGTTATAAACGTTCGACTTTAATGCGTCGTGTTATTAAAGAGATGGAGACTTTAAATATAGATAGCTTTGTGAATTATCAAGATTATTTAGAAGTTCATCCAGATGAGTTTAAAAATTTATTTAATACCATTTTAATTAATGTGACTGCTTTTTTTAGAGATAGTTCAGCTTGGGAATATTTAGCCAAAGAAATTATCCCTGATATCATCAAAAATAAACAAAAAGATGAACAGCTTCGGTTCTGGAGTGCTGGTTGTGCGTCTGGACAAGAGGCTTATACTTTAGCAATGGTTCTAGCAGAAATATTGGGAGTAGAAGAGTTTCGTAAGCGGGTAAAAATCTACGCAACAGATGTAGACGAAGAAGCTCTCACCCAAGCTCGTCAAGCTAGTTATTCAGCCAAAAATATCATTGAAGTTCCATCAGAACTGCGCGATAAATATTTTGATTTACTAAATAAAAATTATGTTTTTCGCCAAGATTTGCGTCGTTGCGTGATTTTTGGTCGTCATGATTTACTTCAGGATGCACCAATTTCTCGTTTAGATTTATTGCTTTGTCGCAATACCTTAATGTATTTTAATTCAGAAATACAAGGAAAGATTATCAATCGGTTTCATTTTGCCATTAATGATCATGGCTATCTATTTTTAGGAAAAGCAGAGATGTTAGTCATGCACTCTAATTTATTTATACCTATACATTTAAAAGATCGTGTATTTGCGAAAGTATCTTTGGGAAACATCCGTAATCGTCAACTAGTTATGACAAATTTGCAAAATAAAGAATCCTCTAATAATGTTTATGCTGAAGAACTGCGAATTAGAGATTTGGCTTTTGATACAGCGTCTAGCGCCCAAGTTGTTATTGATAATCATGGTATATTAATTATGATTAATGAAGAAGCTCGACGTTTATTTAACCTGACAAATAAAGATTTAAATCGCCCCTTTCAGGATTTAGAATTATCCTATAGACCTGTAGAGTTACGCTCATTAATCGAGCAAGTATATAATGAACGCCATCCTATTATACTCACAAATGTTGAACGTTATCAGCCAAATTCAGAAGTTCAATATTTAGATGTGCGAATCATTCCTTTACAAGATAATGATCAAACCATTCTCGGTGTCACAATCTCTTTTAATGATGTCACCCGTTATCTGAAACTCCAAACAGCATTACAACGCTCTCGACAGGAATTAGAAACAACCAATGAAGAATTGCAATCTACTAATGAAGAACTAGAAACAACCAATGAAGAATTGCAATCTACTAATGAAGAACTAGAAACAACCAATGAAGAATTGCAATCAACAAATCAAGAAATGGAGACAATGAATGAAGAACTCCAATCTGCTAATGAAGAATTACAAACAATAAATAATGAATTAAGCGATCGCACCACTGAACTTGACAAAACTAATATTTTTCTGTCTTCCATTTTAAGCTCTCTGCAAATGGGAATGGTAGTCTTAGATAATAGTTTTAATATTTTAATTTGGAATCATACAGTTGAGGAAATGTGGGGTTTACGCACTGACGAAGTAATGAATAAATCCTGGTTTAGTTTGGATATCGGTTTACCTGTAGAACAACTGCGAAATTCCCTTCGTGATATTATATCTAGTAAGAAGAAATTACAGGAAATACTTCTGAATGCCACCAATCGTCGCGGTAAAAAAATCCAATGTTATGTTGCCTGTAGTCCTTTACTAAAAGAAACAGTAGAAGGTATTATCATTATGATGACAGATGTGGAAAAAATCAATAGTATGATTTCTCCAGTGGACATTGAAGAAAGACAACGGGAAGGATAATAGCAAGGAGTCAGGAGGTAGGGGCGCAGGGCCTGCGCCCAGTCTTTATTTTTAATTGTTAATTTTTAATTGCTAATCTATGTCTATAATTATTGCTGGAGAACGGAGTGGAGTCGGGAAAACAACAGTTACACTTACCCTATTAGCATCTTTACGTCGTCGTGGTGTAAAAGTGCAATCTTTTAAGGTGGGGCCCGATTATATTGATCCGATGTTTCATCAATATGTTACTGGTCTTCCTTGCCGAAATTTAGATGCTGTGCTAACTTCAGAAAGTTATGTGCAGCAATGTTTTCACCATCATTCTCCCCAGTCTGAATATACTTTAGTTGAAGGGGTAATGGGTTTGTTTGATGGTATTAGCCATTTGTCAAACACAAATGAAAAAACCGACTTTGCAAGTACAGCCCACGTTGCTAGATTATTAGATATACCAATAATATTAGTAATTGATTGTAGTCGTTTATCGGGTTCAGTAGCTGCGATCGCTCACGGTTATTGTTCTTTAGATAGTAGAATTAAAGTTGCTGGATTAGTCTTAAATCGAGTCGGAAGCGATCGGCATTTATCATTATTAAAAGCTGCCCTTTCACCTTTACAATTACCCATACTCGGTGTCTTACGACGACAAGATAATATTACCATTCCTGACCGTCATCTGGGTTTAATTCCCACCGCAGAACTAGCAGAATTAGATCAAATAATTAATAGTTTGGCAGATTTAGGTGATATTTACTTTGATTGGGATAAACTTCTCCCACTTTTAAAATCAGCATCTTCCCCAATTCCCAATTCTCAATTCTCAACTCCCAATTCTGCTGTAAGAATTGCTGTAGCGCGAGATCAAGCCTTTAATTTTTACTATCAAGATAACTTAGATCTACTAGAAGAATTAGGAGCAGAATTAGTATTTTGGAGTCCATTAAATGATGATCAATTACCCAAAGATATCCAAGGAATGTATTTTGGTGGAGGGTTTCCTGAAGTATTCGCACAACAATTATCTAAAAATACCAGCCTAATACAAGCAGTCAAAAACTCAATTTTAGGAGGAATACCCACAATTGCGGAATGTGGAGGATTGATGTATTTGTGTGAAAAAATTATTGATTTTGATGGTAACTCTTGGTCAATGGTAGGAATATTACCCACTTATGCACAAATGGATAAAAGATTAACATTAGGATATCGTCGCGCAGTAGTTTTAGAAAATACTTTTTTACTTGATAGCAATAAAAACATTTTTGGACATGAATTTCATCGTTCTCATGTAATCACTAATTCTCCCCAACCATTATTTAATACCTATCGCTATGATTGTGATGAAAATACAGGTTTTGAAGGTTGGAATTTACCCAATGTTCATGCTTCTTATATTCATCAACACTGGGGAGAAAGTAGAGAAATTCCTCAAAGATTTATCCAGGAATGTTTAAGAGGATGTTTGAAAAGTCGTATCCCGTAATTTTCATCACATTGTTACCCCCCTTTCTTATAAAGGGGGGAAACAATAAAAATCCAGTTCCCTCCCCTTAGTAAGGGGAGGGTTAGGGTGGGGTAAAAAATATTTGATACATCAACCATAACTTTTAAAACACCTTCTAAAATCCTAGTGACAAATGACATTAAATGGTTTAAAAATGAAAACTATTAGAGTTTTTATAGGATGTTTGAGTTTGTGGCTATTCTTATATATAGCTGCTTATTTGGGTGCGGAAATTTTTTGGTTTCAGGAAGTTGGTTATATAGAAGTATTTTTGCAAAGATTGTTAACTCAGGGGAGTTTATGGTTGTTTATTGTGAGTTTGAGCGCCATTTACTTATTAGGAAATCTGACTTTAGCTGAGAGGTTGAAATATCCCCCTTTTTCTCATTCTATTCCGGTACAGGAACTAAAAATTAGTCAAAGATTAACGAGTTTTCTTAGTCCTCAATATCCCAGAAATAATCAATCCCCTCAATGGCAAAATTATACCAGTAAAATTAAATTGCGATCGCTCTTACCTCTAATATTAGGGTTAATTTTTTTACTGTGCCTGATGCTAATACACTATGGAAACATTGCCCTCTCCTATTGGTTAGAGAAAGTTAATCAATCTAGTTTATCAGTACCACTATTATTTCGAGCCGAGATAATTTTACAGTTGGGAAGACAGATAATTTCTCAACCTTGGTCTTTAGGACTATTGGGGGGATTATCTATGGCTATATTAATTTATAGCAAATTGTGCTTCAGAGCGATCGCTATTATTTTTAGTCTTATCTTTGGCTGGATACTATCTCAACATTGGGCAAAAATTCTCTTATCTTTTCATCCTATTTCCTTTGATCATCCTGAACCATTATTTGGCAAGGATATCAGTTTTTATATTTTCCATCTCCCCATTTGGGAACTTTTAGGATTTTGGTTAATAGGATTATCCCTATATGCTTGTATTAGCGTCATTCTCACCTATTTATTATCAGCAAATAGTCTCAGTCAAGCCGTTTTTCCCGGATTTTCTTCTCCACAAATGCGCCATTTATCGGGATTAGTCGGCTGTTTAATGTTAGTCGTATCTTTAAATTATTGGCTCAGTCGTTATCAACTACTTTACTCGGTTCGTGGTGTCAGTTATGGAGCTAGTTATACTGATGTTAAAGCCCAATTACCAGCAGATACAATACTATATATTTTATCAGTAGCTATAGCCTCATACTTATTATGGTTAACCGTATTTTGGCAACAAAAATCTTCACATCATCGCCGGGTAAGTTATGCTTTAGGTATTTATATAACTTTGATATTCATAGGTAATTTTATTATACCTATGGCTGTACAAAGTTTTATTGTTGAGCCAAATGAATTACAAAAAGAACAACCTTATATAATGCGAAATATCGCCCTAACTCGTCAAGCATTTAATTTAGATGTCATTGACTCTCAAATATTTAACCCCACAGGAAAACTCACAGAAGCAGATATCAAAGCCAATGAATTGACAATTAGAAATATTCGGCTTTGGGATCAAGAACCATTATTAAAAACTAACCGTCAGTTACAACAAATTCGCCCTTATTATAAATTTCCCGATGCTGATATTGATAGATATTTAATTAAAAATAACGGTGATCAAGAAAAACAACAGGTACTAATTGCAGCGAGAGAATTAAATTATCCAGATGTTCCCCTCCAAGCACAAACATGGGTAAACCAAAATATGATTTATACTCATGGTTATGGCTTAACTATGAGTCCCGTCAATACTGTTGCTGCTGGTGGATTACCAGAATATTTTGTCAAAGATATTAGCCAAAATAATAGCGTCTTAAATACTTCTAGTCCTAATATTCGTGCCAGTATTCCCATCGGACAACCCCGAATTTATTATGGAGAAATTAGTAATACTCACGTCATGACTGGGACAAAAGTTAAAGAATTAGATTATCCCAGTGGCAGCGATAATGTTTATAATAGTTATGATGGATTAGGGGGTATTCATATCAACTCTCTATGGCGAAGATGGCTATTTTCCATATATTTAAAAGACTGGAAAATGATATTTACCAGAGATTTTTTACCAGAAACTAAAATATTATTACGGCGGAATATTAACCAACGAATTCGCACCATTGCCCCTTTTTTAAAATTTGATAGTGATCCTTATTTAGTTGTAGCAGATGCCCATATAGATGGTCAAAATCAACAATTTCCCGGTAAAGAAAATTATCTTTATTGGATAGTTGATGCTTACACCACAAGCGATCGCTATCCTTACTCAGATACAGGTAAAAATAGTATTAACTATATCCGTAACTCTGTTAAAGTCGTCATTGATGCTAACAACGGTACAGTAAGATTTTACATTGCTGATGCCTCCGATCCATTAATTACGGCTTGGTCAAAAATATTTCCCAAAATGTTTCAACCACTGAATAATTTACCAATCAATCTCCGCAATCATCTCCGCTATCCAGTAGATTATTTCAAAATTCAATCTGAACGCTTAATGATCTACCACATGACAGATACCCAGGTATTTTATAATCGGGAAGATCAATGGCAGATTCCCAATGAAATCTATGGTAACGAAAGCCGTAAAGTTGAACCCTACTATTTAATAACCAGTCTCCCCAACGTTTCCTTTGAAGAATTCATCCTCCTACTTCCCTACACACCCAAACAACGCACCAATTTAATCGCTTGGTTAGCAGCACGTTCCGACGGTGAAAATTATGGGAAATTAGTATTATATAACTTTCCCAAAGAACGTTTAATTTATGGACAAGAACAAATTGAAGCCAGAATAAATCAAGATCCAGTTATTTCTCAACAAATTTCCCTATGGAATCGTCAAGGTTCCAGAGTAATTCAAGGTAATCTGTTAATAGTTCCCATTGAGCAATCATTACTATATGTTGAACCAATTTATTTAGAAGCCACACAAAATAGTTTACCAACATTAGTGAGAGTAGTCGTAGCCTATGAAAATCGCATCATCATGGCACCCACCTTAGAACAAGCACTACAAGGAATCTTTCAACCAGAACTCGCACCACCAGCAACTATTATTCGTCCCCTAGAAGACGAAATACCCCCTGGTTAAATAGCTGATATTTCAACTCAGAATTATACTGATTTTAGTTTAAACTAATAAGTAATTGGACAAAAATATTTACAGTCATTCCGAGGGAAGGGAAGCAATCACAACCCTTGCGATTGCTTTATTTCACTTCGTTCCATATGGCTAACGCCACGCAACGCTTACGCAATGACATTGTGTAATTAATTCTGTCTCACTACTTAAAATAAAAACTTCCAGGAAAATGTAACTAAGTAGGTGAACACAATAAAACCAAACTGTGTAAAGAAACGTAAAATCGCCCAAACCCTCTTCACTCTTGCCTCTTGCCTCTTGCCTTTTGCCTTGCCATAACGACAATTTTCAACGCCAACCTACTTATGCTATATCATTTAGATTTTCATGTTGAATACCCCGATAACATAAATCAACAAGAACTATTTGCCTTATGGAGTGAAGAAGCAGATGTCGCCCTCCAAGCCAAACAAGCCGGAATAGTGGTTGATTTATGGAAATGTGTTGGTACTCGTCGTGTAATTGTCATTGTTGATGTTCCCACTCCAGACACATTAGACCAAATTCTTCTAGACTTGCCTATCATGAAAAAAAACGGACAAAAAGTGCAAATAGAAGTAACACCTTTAAGAAAATATGAAGACTTCGCTGCTGATATCAAAGCTAGATTAAATAACCAGGAATAGCTACAACACCGATTTAATAATCCGTAAAATGGCAATTCTCTCTAGGGGCAATGCCCCCGTGCTTGCCCCAAAACCACAGGGGGATTGCCTCTACAATTAAATTAATGTATCGGTGTTCTAGAAATTCAAAAATTTAAAAAACTATTAGAGTAAGCCGCAAAATAAATGATCCTGTTTTGTCATGCTGAGTGTAGCGTTCGCGGAGCGTGGCGTTAGCCATAGCGAAACGAAGCATCTCAAGAGATTCTTCACTACACTTCCTTTCGTAATGCCTATGGCAGCACGAACAGAATGACATTGGGCATTTCTTTTTGTGGAGTTCTCTTACCAACTGTATTTTTAATATCCACGTACTACTTCAGGTATATATTCACATAATAAAAAACAAAACTATTGACAGAGATAACTAATCTTTACTTTTGATAAACCTATAATCAGAAGCCATATACAGCTTTACTCAAACAAAGCATAGACTTAAATTAAAAGTTTCAAAATCAAACATCAGTCACAATTAAAACAGACTTTATATTGAGGAGCTTGCCACTTGGTTCTGTCACATTTTTTAATTACAGCACTTTCTGATGTTATCAGGTACAGTTTTCTATCGCAAAACCCGTAGGGGCGCAGGGCCTGCGCCCTCCATTATGTCCTTCGCTCTTCATTGTATTCCATGAAAACGAAAATTGTTGTAAGAACCATTATAGATAATTAAGGAAAATAAGATGTATATAGAGCAGGTATTGGGAAATACATTCATGACCGACAATACCAACTTGTCCATTGCTCAAGGTGCAGTTCAACAAGAAAAAGTCCAAGTGCAATATCACAACATCCAAATACCAGATTTAGCACTATCGTTAGCTCCTCTGGGATTTATTTTTGTTTGGGCTATTTTTCTCCTGCTTTTTCATAAAATCCGCACCAATGCAGATGATAAGGTCTGCATAAAAAACAAAATTCTACAAAAAGTCCCCTGTAAAAAATGTCAATTTTTTGCCAATAACCATTATTTAAAATGTGCCGTCAAGCCTGATACTGTTCTTACAGAAGAAGCCATAGACTGTTCTGAATACGTGCCTAAAAAGGTCAGCTTCCCCCCTAAAAACTTATTTCACTAAATATCAGATCCCCGACTTCTTACAGCAAATTGTCATCAAACCCGGAACAAGAACCCCACCCCCAACCCCCTCCCCGCAAGCGATGAGGGGGCTAAGATGTACTTTATATGATTGGAAATCGTTGTGAAGAAGTCGGGGATCTATTTCCGATTGCTCCATAAATGCCATCTATCCATCCTAAAAAGCGTCTGTGAGTACGTGGAGTCCCAATTTCCAAATAATCTAACCCAGTATCTAAACCAGGAAAAATTGCCGCTAATCTGTCAATAATTTGCCATGCTGCTATTTCTTTTTTAGCCGCATACTCCCTTTCTGAAAGTCCTTCAGTCGGTTAAGGAAATGTAGGTTGGGTTGTTCGCTTTAGCGTTGCGGAGCAATCGGAACGAACCCCAACAAAATCCTTAATAATGTTGGGTTATGGCTATACTCAAAACGGCTTGATTGTTTGATTCTAAACGTAGGGGTAAAGCAAGAGCTTCATTGGTGTCAACTTAACGTAAAACCCTTAATAAATAAGGAGGAGAACAAGAGCGATGGCGCGGAATGAACTGCTATAGGCGATTCCTAGGTCGCGCTTTGCGATCGCTCTTGTTCAAGAGGGTGATGTGCCTAGCTCACCGAAGGAATCGCATTTGAACCAAAAAAGAGGATAATAAAATTATGAAAAACACTCACAGGGTCAAAAATTATGACTCAAACAAGAAAAAGAAAAAATGGGAATCCAGATTTGCGTCGTCAGCAACAAACTCCATCGCCATCATTACCACAAATTGAAGAAGAATTAACAAAATATCTACAACCAAGTCTATTTACACAATTAAAATATTTACCAGGAAACAATGATAAACCGATGAGAGATAGATTGCTAAACTTACCAGTAATGGTAGCACTAAGTAGGTTGGCGTTGAAAATTGTCGTTATGGCAGGGCAAGAGGCAAAAGGCAAGAGTAAAGAGGTTTTGGGCGATTTTACGTTTCTTTACACAGTTTGGTTTTATTGTGTTCACCTACTTAATTCTCAGTTTAGTTTATCGACAAATAGCGGGATTATCAGAAGCAGTAAGAGTATTAAAAGAAGAAGGATTAAGTAGGTTGGCGTTGAAAATTGTCGTTATGGCAGGGCAAGAGGCAAGAGGCAAAAGGCAAGAGTAAAGAGGTTTTGGGCGATTTTACGTTTCTTTACACAGTTTGGTTTTATTGTGTTCACCTACTTATTATGGGTATAACCAATAGAAGTTAGCAAACAAGCATTATCAAAAAGATTAAAAATAAGCGAAGATAATTCATCAAAATTAGGTGGGAAAATCATGATAATTGTCGAAGCTTTTACCCAAAATCCCGTCAAATTATGGTATTAACAAAATCCCAAAAGTCATGACCAAAACCGGGGAAAAGATTTGTTAGATAAACTGCCAGAAAGAGGCTTGATAATAGTGGATCTAGGATTTTTCAGCTTTAATTGGTTTGACAAATTAACCGAGAGTAAAAAGTACTTTATTACCAGAATAAAAGAAAAAACAAATTATAAAGTTAAACAAGTATTATCTCAATGCACTTATTATAAAGATGAAATTATCATCATGGGTAAATATCGTTCAAATCCATGTAAATATCCAGTGCGATTAGTATCAGTTTTAATTTGGGAGGCTGTACCGTTAAGTTGACACCAATGATCACCGCTAAACCCCTACCCGCTTAAATCAAATAATTAAGCCGTGTTGAGTATAATTGACGGGTAAATAAATTTTTCCTCTTCCTTCTTCCTTCGCTCTCTTTGCGTCCTTCGTGGTTCATTTCTTCTTTATGTTCTTCCCTCCCCTGCCCTGCCTCTCTTCTCCCCCTGCTTGCCTTCACCCGTCATTTTCGGGTTGACAGACTACTAGGGTTTGCTGAATAAGTTGTCTGTGAGGGCTAGAAGTATGGCTAACGCCACGCTATCAGCAAACCCTATCTAGAAAATCAAATATCATGAGGATGGATACCTAATGCTCTTAAATAAACCACTAACTTTTCCTATTGCCACTCACAATTTAATAGTATCGGGTTTTCATGCCCTATCAGATCCCATTAGAATCAGTGTTATAGAACTTCTGCGTCAGCGTGAACTATGTGTATGTGATTTATGTGATGCTTTAGAAATAAATCAATCAAAACTTTCTTTTCATCTCAAAACCCTCAAAGAAGCAAGTCTAGTAAATTCCCGTCAAGAGGGACGCTGGATTTATTACAGCTTGAATATTTCCCAATTTCAGATTTTAGAAACATATCTGGGGGAATTTCGCGTCAATTCTGGACTTTTATCCCCTCGTTCCTGTGGTGAATAGTTGATTTTTATTTCTCGTTCCCATACTCTGTATAGGAATGAATTACAGAAGGCTCTGCCTTCAACATTGGTGTCAACTTAACGCAAAACCCATAGCCCGACTGGGAATGAATTCCCAGTCTCATAGCAAAACTTGTCTTTTGATGACTAAATAGGGTTTGCTGAAAAAGTTGTCTGTGAGGGCAGGGAACTGGATTTTTATTGTTTCCCTTCTTTATAAGGGGAAAGGGGGGTAAAAAAGCGATGAAAATGACGAAATACCACTTTTAAAACATCCTCTTAGGAACTGACAAGTAAATGCTTGGGCGATCGCTAGTATACTAAACACGGTTGAGAGATGGACTTTTGTAAAATCACGAACAACCCTGATTTGTAGGGGTTTAGCACTGCTAAACCCCTACCTACAGAATCAAATAATTAAGCCGTGTTGAGTATAGTTTTCCCAGTAAAGGTAAAACGTTCAAAGTAAAAGATATTTGTCTATATTTTTTACAACTATAGCAATCCTATTTGATTTGTGAACATTACCAGAGTCAGATCCCCGACTTCTTAGAGAAGTCGGGGATCTTGTTTTTCATAACTAATTTAGGATTACTATATAACTCGGACTTATTTCTGGCTCTTGCGTCTCTTTTATGGTGATTGAGGATTGATGATAACAAAACCCTTACGGGACAAGGGTTATAAACAATTATTTCCATATTTTCAATGAAATGCCTACACAATAGGGCTTTCAATGATTTTGAACCAGGGTTTCCATAAAAATAACCGAAGAACCTTATTTCTTTAATGATATTTTTATCTTACAGCAGTTGCAGGTTGAATGCAACACAATTAAGGGCGCAGACCCTGCGCCCCTACAGGATTGGCGATGAAAGTTTGTACCTCATAACAGCAGGAAGGGCTGTATTTTTTTTGTAAAACCCTTAATCCCCCTGATGCTTTGGGGGGAAACCGGAAAAATTAGTTCCCTCCCCTTGCAAAGAGGAGGGTTAGGGTGGGGTAATTTGAGGAATAATGGTGATTCGATAACTTGTGTGTACACCGTAGCCTTATAAAGGGGAGGGAACTGGATTTTTATTGTTTCCCCCGTTTACAAGGGGAAAAGGGGGTAATAATGTGATGAAAATTACGGGATACCACTTTTCAAACATCCTCTAAAAGCCGACTCACGATTTATTTCTGGGAAGCGATTCGTGAAATTTTATTTCTGGAGATGTATATATTTATATTAATCCCATTCCCGTAATTGCTTATGCACTACTGCTAAATACCACATATAATCATCAAGCTTATACTCATCCGCAGCTTTAACTATATATTCCTGCGCTAACTCTAAATTATTCTCAGCTTCATAATATAAACCCAAATAGAGATGACTGTAAAACTTACCTTTTAATCCTGCCAATTTTCCTACGTTCAAAACATCATCTGTTGTACAATTACCTGCAAATAAATCATAAACAGACTTCATGATTTTTCGCGGATCATTTTTCACAGGTAATAAAGAATTACGAGCTTCTGTAACACCGGATAATCTAGCTATACAAAGATATCTCCAGACAGTTTCTTCCACATCTTGAGCATTAACAGTTAAATCTATTTCAAACTGTTTTGCACCTTCAGCAAATCGTTCTGCATAATAATAAGATAATCCTCGTTGCCACAGATAAGGAGTAATTTGAATATCTAACTTTTCTGCATGATCAAAATCTTGAATTGATTCGGCAATTTTTCCTAATTTAAAATAAACCATACCTCGACGAACATAAGCATTAGCATTATTTGGCTGAGTGTTAATGGTATTATTCCACTCTTGCAGTTGATTTTCTAGGGAGTTGGTAAAAAACATTTTGGTAATCAAATTTGCTACTTTTAATCTAGCTCTCTCCGTCCTTCTAATGCTCTAGCTAAGGTAAGTTCATCAGCATATTCTAAATCACCACCTACAGGTAAACCAAAAGCAATGCGGGTGACTTTTGTAAATGGTTTTAGTAATTGACCTATGTATAATGTTGTGGTTTCTCCTTCGATGCTAGGACTAATAGCTAAAATCACCTCTTGGGGTTTTTGTTCGCTTACCCGTCTGACTAAAGGCTGAATATTTAACTGTTCTGGTCCAATACCATCCATAGGGGAAATTACGCCACCTAAAACATGATATTTACCTTTAAATTCACGGGTTTTTTCCAATGCAATCACATCACGAGAATCTGCAACTACGCAAATAATTGTATTATCTCGCTGAGGATGACGACAAATTTCACAGATTGGATCTGATGAAAGGTGAAAACAAACTTTACACAAACCGATCTGTTTTTTTGCGTCAATAAGTGCTTGAGCTAAAGCCTCTACCTCTGCTTCTGGTCTTTTTAAGATGTGCAAAGCTAATCGTTGGGCGCTTTTTGGACCAACTCCGGGTAGCCGTTGCAATTGTTCGATTAATCTGGCTAGGGGACGTGCGTAAACCGTAATTCTACCTCCGGGGTTTTTTCTATTTTACAGTTAAATTATGTTTCGCGCAAAGGCGCAAAGACGCAAAGTTTGAGGAATTTTAACCAGAACCCATGAGGAGATTGTCACACCATCAAGTCAAGCTATGATGGAGATGATCACGACAATCATGGTCTACAAGTTTGAAAATCTGAGTCGTCGGGAGGTAGAATCAATGTTAGGAATTACACTCAAAGAAACTAGAGTTTATCAAGAAATTAAAGAAGAAGGCAGAGAGGAAGGACTGGAACAAGGCAGAGAAGAAGGACTAGAGGAAGGACTAGAACAAGGCATAGAACAAGGCATAGAACAAGCTACAATTAATTTGGTGATTCGACAATTAACAAAGCGGTTTGGTAAAATATCTCAGAGAAAGATAAAATCTATTTCTGGTTTACCATTGTCTGTGTTAGAAGAATTGAGTGAAGCTCTTTTAGATTTTCAGAGTTTGAATGATTTGCAAACTTGGTTGTTAATCCATACTCCGGCAAAAACTGACTAACTATGTATTCTGGGTTCTGGGTGTAAGGTTGATAATAATTGACTTTCCACCTCTGCTAATTCGTCTAATCTGTCCATGACGATTTTTCGATCATAATAGGTGTCAGCTAAAACCCAATACATCCCAAAATGTCTGGCTTCTGATGCCATTAAACTGCGGTAAAATTGAGCTAGTTCTGGTTCTGGACAGTTAGCAGCTAGGAGTCCTAAGCGTTCATGACTGCGGGCTTCTATTAAGCCGGTGACGAGTAAGGAGTCTAAAAATCTCTGGGGTTCTTGTCCCCGAACTTGGGATTTTAACCCCGCACCGTAGGGGGGTGCGGATAGGGCTGCTAGTTTGATCTGACGGCGTTCTAGCCATTGATTAACAAGTTCAAAGTGTTCGAGTTCTTCACGAGCGATCGCTGTTAACTCCCTCACCATTTTAGCATTAGAGGGATAGCGGAACATCATATTTAATGCTACTCCTGCGGCTTTGCGTTCACAGTGGGAGTGATCTAGTAAAATAATATCAAGGTTAGCGATCGCTTGCTCTACCCAAGCATCACTGGTAGGTTGTTTGAGGGCGTTGATTGTGGGTAAAGGTGAACTCAGCACAGCGAAAAACTCCAAATTTAATAATTAATTTTAATCTAGGAAAAAAGAGATGTTTGCCGAATTATTCCTATAATACAGTAAATTTGATTATTTATTCACAGGCACAAACGGTAATTTTAATAAACTGATAGCATTAAAATTTCTAGTTTCTTCGGGTACACCAAATTGGATGGTTTCTGGTTGGGGTGGATAATAACGAGATTGAAATATTATATCCCAGATAGTTAATAAACTTGTATAATTACTATTTAAATATTTTGTTAGTTGACAATGATGAGCGCGATGATAATTAGGTGTAACAATAAAATAACTCAGGAATTTATCTATTTTGAAAGGTAAAGCAAAATTACTATGATGAAAAACTAAGGATATAGCAAATAAAGATTCATATAATATCCACGCATTTGGGGTAACTCCCAATAGATAAATTAATCCAATTTTGGGAATATTGGAGACAATTACTTCTACCGGATGAAAGCGGTAAGCTGTGGATATATTCATCCATCTATCTGTATGGTGAACTTTGTGAAACCGCCAAGCAAAACCCCAAGTGTGGATTAATCTATGCCACGTATACATATATAAATCTAGCAACAAAAAAGAGAGAATAAAGTGCAACCAGGGTAAATTTAGATCATAAAAAAATCCCTGTGATAAAGTTGGTTTCCAGAGAGATTTTAAGATTAAAATAACTGTGAGGTTAACCAATAAAGAATTTACTAAACCTAAAATTAGATTGTGAATAACTCTTTTAAGTAAAGTTTGATGATATTGAAAAAAGGGAATTAATGTTTCTAAGATTCCAAATATCACAATACTGCTGAAAACAGCCAGAGATTTATATTCCATTTTGTTTGATGTCCTGATAATTCTGCCGTAGGTGGGTCAATTTTTTCTCTCTATTCATGAATTTTACCATGAATATTTTCTTGAGTCTCAAGAACAAAGAACAAGATCCCCAACTTCTTTAAGAAGTCGGGGATCTGAAACTCTTAATTTAAGAAAATTTCCTTAAAAATCCCAATAATTGCTTAGTTTTTGGTGTGAGTAAAGTCTTGCGATAAGCGTCTGCGGCTTTTTTAATGGCTTCTGCTTGGGTGGGGTAAGGATGAATTACACTGCTAAGTTTACTTAAACCAATTTGATGAACAATAGCTGTGGTAATTTCGGAAATCATCTCCCCTGCATGATTAGCAACTATGGTTGCACCCAGAATTTGATCTGAGCCTTTTTTGTGATGAATCTTTAAAAAACCAGATTCTTCATGATCGGCGATCGCTCGATCTATGCGACTATAAGGTATCTTAATAGTTTCTATCTCTATACCCAATTCT
Source organism: Anabaena sp. AL93 (assembly GCF_001672085.1). Classification (NCBI taxonomy): domain Bacteria; kingdom Bacillati; phylum Cyanobacteriota; class Cyanophyceae; order Nostocales; family Nostocaceae; genus Anabaena; species Anabaena sp. AL93. The sequence continues at coordinate 39,726 of NZ_LJOU01000033.1, forward strand.
TTCGCCTCCTGTGCATACATCCCCACATGGGCAATTTCCGGGCTGGTATATGTCACCCAAGGCATCACTAAACTACTGAGTTTAGATCGTCCCCAACCAAAAGGCGAAAACAGGGTATTTTTAATCACAATTCGGGCTGCCGCATCTGCCGCATGAGTAAATTTCCAATTCATGCAGATATCACCAGCGGCGTAAATTTTCGGATTTGTGGTTTGCAAATAATCATTTACTTTCACACCGAAGGTTTGATCGTATTCTACACCAACTACCTCTAAATTCAAATTTTCCACATTTGGCGCACGTCCCGCACCAACTAATATTTCATCAACTGTCACTGAATCTCTTTCACTATTCACAGAAAAATATAGGCGTTTTCCTTCCGTAACTGTGACAACTTCTTCTAATTGACAATTTAATACTAAACGAATCCCTTCATCAATCAAAACTTTTTGCAAAATTTCCGCTGCTTCTGGATCTTCCTGATTTAAAATATGTGAACCGCGATGAAATAATGTCACCTCACAACCCAAACGCTGAAATGTTTGTGCTAATTCACAACCGACAGGACCACCACCAATTATTGCTAATTTTTCCGGTTTCTGAGTCAGAGAAAAAACAGTTTCATTAGTTAAATAACCTGCCGCTTCAATTCCTCGAATTTTCGGTTTCACAGCCCTAGCACCCGTGGCAATGACAGCTTTTTTAAATTTTAAGGTTTGCTGATCAACTTCTATAGTATTCTGACTTTTAAATTTACCATTACCTAAAAAAACATCAATTCCTAAACTTTTAAATCTTTCCACAGAGTCATGATGACTAATACTCGCCCGAATACGTCTCATTCTCTCCATAACTGTGGCAAAGTCTACATCAAATTTCTGGGAAATATTAATCCCTAAATCTTTGGCTTTTTTGATTTCTTCAACTACACGAGAAGAACGAATTAAACATTTAGAGGGGATACAACCAAAATTTAAACAATCTCCTCCCATGAGATTTTTTTCAATTAATGCTATTTTCAAACCCAAATCTAAACCCGCAGCCCCCGCAGCGACAACTAAACCCGCAGTTCCCCCACCAATAACTACCAAATCATAATAATCAGCCGGTTGGGGATTTAGCCAGTTATCGGGATGAACATTTTTGATTAGTTTTTGATTAAACTCATCCATTGGACGCATTGTGACTCTTGGAGATTCTGAATTTGACATTTTTTTACCTCTGAAGAATCAAGTAAGTAGGTTAGCATTGAAAATCGTCGTTATGGCAAGGCAAGAGGCAAGAGGCAAAAGGCAAGAGTGAAGAGGGTTTGGGCGATTTTACTTTTCTTTACACAGATTGGTTTTATTGTGTTCACCTACTTATCAAGTATGTTTGTGATTAGACAATCTGTTATTTATAGATACATTATAATTAAAATTTTGTCGGTTTGATATTTAACAGATTTTCTCAAGTTTCTGTAAATAAGCAACTAAACTTCGGAATCAAATTTCTTCGTCTAAAGCTTTCTTAGCTATTTTAGTAACATAGATTGTCACAGCAATTGTCGCTATTAACCCAATGATTTTAATTACCCAGGACAAGATGAGATTCACAGGTTGATTATGAGTGCTAATTAAGGCTAAATCTCCTGCTAAATAACCAAAATACACATACATAATTGTTCCAGGAATCATCCCCACTGAACCAATTAAATAGTCTTGAAAAGAAACACTAGTAATTCCGAAAGCATAGTTTAATAAGTTGAAGGGAAAAAGGGGAGAAAGTCGAACTAATAGGACTATTTTTAATCCTTCTTTACTAACGGCTTTATCAATGATGGCAAATTTTTTATAACTAGATATTTTCTCTTTTACCCAACTTTTAGCTAAATAACGTCCTACTAAAAATGCGGCTACTGCACCTAATGTAGCCCCAATAAACACATATAAAGAACCCCAAATTACCCCAAAAAGGACTCCAGCACCTAAAGTGAGAATTGCGGCTGGTAAAAAAGCCAAAGTAGCAATAATGTAGATACCAATAAATACTATTCCCCCCAAAGCACCAAGACTATTAATCCATTGTAAAGTATTTGGTAAAAATGACAGGAAACTGAGAGAAGATACACTAATAGATTCCTGTACTAAAGCTAAATCTATTTCTGGTAAAAATGTCATAACCATAAGAATTATTTACAATTTTGAAGAAGAGTACCAATTACGAATTCGATGGGGGGATATCCCTAGTAAATAAGCGATGACAATAATTTGATTCCAAAGAGTAGTTTGGATAATTCCTTTTTTTAACCATCTGCGAGGTGAGGTAATTACAGGTGTTGGTAATAGATAAATTTTCCCCAGAGTCTTTAATTTTCTCATGAGTTCAAAGTCTTCCATAATTGGCATTTGGGGGAAATTACCAACTTGCTGAAATACATCTTTGGTGAGAAAAATACCTTGATCACCATAGGGCATTTGCCAAAGATGCGATCGCCATTTTACCCCAAATTCGACTAAACGCAACCCCCAATCAGGGGCATTTATCCGTAAAGCGAACGCACCAGCGACAATTCCCGGTTGTGCTAAGGTTGTGCAAATCATCTGCTCGAAATTAGTCGGTAAACGAGTATCAGCATGGAGAAACAGCAAAATCTCCCCACTAGCAGCCATAGCACCTGCATTCATTTGATTAGCACGTCCGGGAGGAGAAATAATCACCTGAACATTTAAGGATTTGGCTATTAATAATGTTTGATCTTGTGAACCACCATCAACCACAATTATTTCTACATTATTACTGGATTGACTGCTAGTAATTGCTTCCTTAATATTACTCGCTTCATTGAGTGTGGGAATAATAATAGAAATTTGAGCATTCATATCATTAGGGCTAGGAGGTAGGGGCGCAGGACCTGCGCCCAGTCAGGAGTCAGGAAGAAGAATTGGAGGATTGATTTATTAAATTAGTTATTCTGTCATTTTGTTTAAGAGGTTGTTTGAAAAATCTAAATTATTACTTATCCTGGCGACTAGAAGTCGCGGCTACACAGACAAAACCCTTGATTTTAATTAGTCCACGGAGGTGGAATTCGTTTGTGTAGTAGCGTATCCCTGACGGGAGCCGGATGCTCTATTATATTCGCCCCAAACTTTTCAAACATCCTCTAAGACTCCACTACGAATCATCATTTGTGGCCAAATTAACAGAAAAAATCCCATCCAAATTAATAATGGAATAGCTACTAAAATTGTCACCCAAAGAATTTTAAATATTAACCAACTACCGCCAATTAATGTGACAGCAGTGAGGATAATTGACCAAGGCTGACACCACCAAGGTTTATATTTCCAAGGACTAATTGTTTGTTGTTCAGACATTTTTAGATGAAAAAACTAGAATTTGCTAAGAGAGAAATCATGGGCAATAGGTGACTTTTTTAATAAAGTGACTACTAACCATTGACACTTGCCGATTTTGATATTTCATTATGTACATGAATATTATATCAGCATTTATCCTCATATTTTTTCATAATCATTTATTCGTAACTTTGACTACTTTTAGTATTTTTTCAAGAGTTCTAAATAGACGGCAAAATATATTATAATATTGTTACATATTTGTTAAGAAAGGTTACATGACTCTTAACAAAAGGAAATATTGTTTATGGTTGTTCCCAATGAGAAGAATGCACCACATGAGATTGTTATCGTTGGTGGTGGCTTTGGTGGACTGTATGCAGCCAAGGCTCTTGCGAACGCGAAGGTAAATGTTACTCTCATTGATAAACGTAATTTCCACCTATTTCAGCCGCTTTTATATCAAGTTGCCACAGGTACGCTATCACCTTCGGATATTTCCGCACCACTACGATCTGTATTCAGCAAAAGCAAAAATACAAAGGTGTTGTTAGGAGAAGTAACTGATATTAATCCTAAAGCGCAACGAGTTATTTTTGGTGATGAATCCATACCTTATGATACATTAATTCTAGCCACTGGTGCTAATCATTCCTATTTTGGTAAGGATAATTGGAAAGAAATTGCCCCTGGTTTGAAAACTGTAGAAGATGCGATAGAAATGCGTCGGCAGATATTTTCAGCATTTGAAGCCGCAGAAAAAGAAAGTGATCCGGCAAAACGTCGGGCTTTGTTAACTTTTGTGATTGTGGGGGGAGGTCCGACTGGTGTAGAATTGTCAGGTGCGATCGCAGAGTTGGCATACCAAACCCTCAAAGAAGATTTTCGTAACATTGACACCACAGAAACGAAAATTTTACTATTACAAGGGGGCGATCGCATTCTCCCACACATTGCCCCAGAATTATCGCAAGTAGCAATAGAATCTTTACAAAAATTGGGTGTGGTTATTCACACTCAAACCAGAGTCACAAATATTGAAAATGACATTGTTACTTTCAAGCAAAACGGTGAATTGACAGAAATTCCCTCAAAAACTATCTTGTGGGCAGCGGGTGTGCAAGGTTCGGCTTTGGGGAAAATCCTCGCAGAACGCACAGATGTAGAGTGCGATTTCTCTGCCAGAGTAATTGTAGAACCTGACTTAACTATCAAGGATTATAAAAACATTTTCGTAATTGGAGATCTAGCTAATTTCTCCCATCAAAATGGTAAACCCTTACCGGGTGTTGCCCCCGTAGCTAAACAACAAGGAGAGTATGTAGGTAAACTCATCAAACGACGGCTTCAAGGTCGTACTTTGCCAGAATTTAAATACAATGATGTAGGTAGTTTGGCAATGATTGGGCAAAATTTAGCCGTTGTAGATTTAGGCTTCATCAAACTCACAGGTTTCATTGCTTGGGTATTTTGGCTAGTAATTCACATCTATTTCTTAATTGAGTTTGACACTAAACTAGTAATAGTAATTCAGTGGGCATGGAATTATATTACTCGGAATCGGCGCTCTCGCTTGATTACAGGTAAAGAGGCTTTTTTAGCAACACAACCTGTTAACAATAGTGGCGATTCCCAACCCAACAAAAATAAGCAGCCAGTCAATCTCTAGTATTTGTGGTTGGCATTAAGTAGCTCAATTAAGAACACTTGACACCCAAATCCTTGACTATTTAGAGAAGTCGGGGATTTATTTTTTTGCATTGAGTTCTTCTCATCAAATACTCACAAAACTTATTCCTGCAACCAATTTTCTAAACTTAATCCCTCAACTCTCAATAAATCGCTATCATTAGAAACCAGAATAAATCCTTTAACAATAGCAGTTGCAGCAATTAAAATATCCTCTGTTTGGATTGGTAATCCTCTTAATCTAAGATTTGCATGAATTTCTGACGCTTTTTCTAAAATCGCTAAATCATCCAAGAAAATGATTTGATAATCCTTACAGAAATTATCAAATCTTTCTAATTGTTTAATTGCTTTTACTGCAAATAAACCTCTTTTAACTTCAAAGAAAGTAATGCAACTGATACTCAATAACCCTTCTTGAGATTGAAATTCTTTTAATCTTTGCTTAATTTTGGGATTATTTTTTAGTTCTAAGGAGATAATATTGGTATCTAATAAATATGCCATGTTCTTTATTTCCGTTTAATCATTTCATCAAAAATTGCTATTTGTTCGGGAGTTAATTCATTTAAAGTTCCTGCTACTGCTTCTGTCACCATGATTCCGCTACAACGGGTTTTTAAGTCCTGATCTTGCATACTATTAAACTCATCAATAGGTAAGTTTTGCTGAAATAGATTATATAACTCGTGAATCATTTTCTCTGCGTTAAGTTCTTCCTTAAATAAAGGACGTTCTTCCATCAAAATATTAACTATTTTCTCAATTCTGCTGATCATGGACTCTTGTTGAAGTTCTGTTGATAACATAATATTTCCTCCTGGGAAATGTAAATGATATTCATGGATGTCATTTATTATAGCATTTTTTAGTTTTGTGATGTCTGTTTATTACTCCAGTGTTAATTTCTTGCTAATGGCTGAATGCTTGAAAATATTAGTTTTTTACAGTGATATTGAATCTATATTTGTAATATTTTTTAGTTTTAACCCTGACTCTGTTAGAAATGCGCTATTATACCTTTGTATAAATAACAGTAGTCAAACCGCATAAATTCATGGATATTGTCACTTCTGTTGCTGCGATCGTTAAGTTAATCGCCCCCTGTATGCCTTTTCTGATGACAATGGGTAATAAAGTCGCAGAAGGTGCATCTCAAAAAGTAGGTGAGGATGTGTGGAATAGGGCGAAAACGATTTGGGCTAAGTTGCAGCCGAAGATAGAAGCCAAGGAAGCAGCAAAGGAAGCAGCGGAGGATGTAGCTAAAAATCCCGATGATGAACTTTCAAAAGCAAGTTTGCAGAACCAACTGAAGAAGATTTTGGAAGCGGATACAGCGCTCGCTGAAGAAATAGCCAAGATTTTACAAGCAGAGATTGATAAACCTGGTGACAATATTCAAATGAGCGCTAATGCTTACGATAACAGCACGGTTAAGCAGGTGGGTAAAATTGAAGCTGATAGTGTAACTTTTTAATCAGTCACATTTCACAGGTAGGGGTTTAGCAATGCTCATTGGTGTCAACTTAACGTAAAACCCATAGCCCGCCTGGGAATGAATTCCCAGTCTAATAGCAAAAGTCATCTAAAGATGACTAAGAATTATCTAAATCCTCAGTTTACTTTAGTAAACTTTAGCTATTAGCCCGGAAATTCATTTCTGGGCGGGTGTGGAAGCCAAACAAATAAGCCATTTGTAGCTTAAGTTAACACCTGATAAATCCCTACAATTTATACAATGTCGCGCCATCTTTCGAGTTCGCAGCTACAACATCCACCATTTACCTGCTGTAAGCTATGACAAATGAATCTAACCCCAATCACCAAAATAATATTGAAATGAATGTTTTTCGTGGGGCGGTAAATAGTAAGGCTGCGGTAGCTGTATGTTTAGGAAGTTCAGAAACCGAGATTGAGAAAGAATTAAGAAATCTTGTCAAGCGTTCTTTTTTATCAGAAAAACTGATTGATGATGGCAGATGGTTTGAGTTTCAGCCTGTGGTTTTGGAATATGTGCGATATAAGGCTGGTGATCAGACAGAAGCACATCAAACAGCTATTAAATATTATCAGTCAATTGCTAAACAACAACCTTGGCAAACCAAAGATGATATTCAGGAATATTTAGAAATCTTTTATCATTTTTACCAATTGGCAGATTATGATTCAGCATTTGAGGCAATTTGGCATTGCAATGATTTTTTGAAATTGCGGGGTTATTATGCTAACCAAGTGGAATTATATGAGCAGTTGGTAAATAAATGGTCGGAAATTGATGATAGACAAAATTGGAATCATCTCGCTTCTCTCATTTCATTAGGCAATGCTTACAAGTCTATGGGGAAGTACGAAAGAGCAATCAAGTTTCTCCAGCAGTCTTTGGATATAGCTATAGAGATAGGTGATCAAACAGGCAAAGGTATTTCCTTAAAGAGCTTGGGTCTTACTTACCACGAATTGAGCCAGTACGAAAGAGCAATTGAGTTCCATCAGCAGTCTTTCAAGATATTTAGAGAGATAGGATATCGCAAAGGCGAAGGTGATTCTTTAAATAATTTGGGTCTTGCTTACTGCTTTCTGGGAGATTCCCAAAAGGCGATTGAGTTTCTCCAAGAGTCTTTGGAGATATGTAAAGAGATAAAAGATCGCCTTGGCGAAGGTTCTACCTTAATCAATTTGGGTCTTGCTTTCAATAAACTGGGACAGCACGAAAGAGCGATTGAGTTCTATCAGCCGTCCTTGAATATAAATAGGGAGATAGGCCATCGCTTAGACGAAAGTATTTCTCTATTGGGTTTAGGTAATGCTTACGGCTCCCTGGGACAGTACGAAAGGGCGATCGCTTTCTACCAGCAATCTTTGGATATCAGCAGGGAAATTGGCGATGTTCTAGGGGAAAGTTTGTCTCTCAACAATTTAGGTGATGCTTACGACTCCCTGGGACTAGATAGGGAACAAGACGCACTGGAGGCTTATCGCAATGCGCGGGAACTATATCAGACAATGGGACTTGATGCCGATGTGCAAGATTGCAATGATAAAATTGAGGGTCTTTCTCAACCTAAAAAACCTGTAGTTTCTCAGCATGGGTTTTGGGGTTGGTTGCGTCGGTTGTGGCGTTGGCTAAGTGGTTGGTTTCGGCGATAAATAAAATCTGTTAAGTTATAATTAATCTAATCTGTTAATTCCCAAATCTTTGAAAATTATAGTTTCAAATTTATGAACAGCCAAACTATTCCTCAAATTATTCCTAAGAAGGATATTACTGAGTATTTCAATTTTCTTTTTCCTGGAGATATTAGACTAAAAAACTCCAGAATAGGAATTGAGACAATACTTTATGAATACATTGATTGTGGACGTTCTCCAGAAGAGATTGCTCAAATATATCAATCACTTTCTTTAGAACAAGTCTATGCCACTATTCTTTACTATTTGCAAAACAAAGAAACTATCAGCGATTACATGAAGAACTGGATAGAACATGGTCATAGAATGAGAGAAGAACAGAGACTTAATCCCCCACCAGTATCAGAAAAACTCCGTCAACTGAGAATAGAAAGACAAGCAAAAGTATAAGGAAATGACCATTAAATATTTGATTGATGAAAATATCAATCCTTTATATCCAAAACAAATTAAACTCAAAGAACCTGATATTGTTGTTCAGGTAATAGGAGAACCAGGAATACCACCGAAAGGGACACTTGATCCTGAAATTCTCTGTTGGTGTGAGGAGAATAATTTCGTATTAGTCACAAATAACCGTACTTCTATGCCTGTACATTTAGCTGATCACATGGCTGTGAATCGTCACATACCAGGAATTTTCATTCTCAATCCTAATTTAAGTGTTGGTGAAAATATAGAAGAATTAATCTTAGTTGCTTTAGCTTCAGAAGATGGTGAATATCAAGATCGTATAGTTTATTTACCCTTACCATAGCTGTTAAAAATATTCAAGAGAAAGTTATTTCTTGGAAAATTTAGGCAATGCTTAGGACTCGCTAGTATAATACAAAAGAGCGCGTAATTAATAAACTATTAAAGTTGTAAAATCCAATGTATGACAACATCTGTAAATATCTCGCCGAAAACTTCCAAGCAGACTTAGCTACATGGTTACTAGGTTCACCAGTCGAATTAACAGAACTGAGTCCAACAGAATTATCAAACGAACCAATTCGCGCCGATTCGTTAATTTTATTACAATCAGAGAACTTAATATTACATATTGAATTTCAGACCGATGGTAATAAAAATATACCCTTTAGGATGTTAGATTATCGAGTTAGAGGTTATCGGCGTTTTCCTGACAAACAGATGCGTCAAGTAGTGATTTATTTGAGAAAAACAGATTCTGAATTAGTCCATGAGAATAGTTTCAGATTAAACAAAACTTACCATGAGTTTGAAGTAATCCGTCTATGGGAACAACCAACAGAACAATTTATGACCGCGCCCGGTTTATTACCATTTGCCGTGCTAAGTCAGACAGAAGATCCTACAATGGTATTGAGCCAGGTAGCACAAGCAGTCGAAAAAATTAAAGATCAACAACAACAAAGGGATATAGCTGCTGCCAGCAGTATTTTAGCCGGGTTGGTGTTAAATAGAAATGTAATCAAGAAAATTTTCAGGAGTGAGATTATGCGCGAATCAGTAATTTATCAAGACATCCTTGAAGAAGGTGAAGCTAAAGGTGAAGCCAGAGGCAAAGCTGAAGGTGAAGCCAAAGGTAAGGCTGAAACAACAAGAAAATTGGCTATAAATTTATTACGAATTGGTATGAATTTAGAGCAAATTGCTGAAGTCACTGAATTATCTGTTGAACAAGTTCGAGATTTACAACAAGAAATTCAATCATTGTAAAACTGAGTATTTGTAGTGATTTTTCAGTAAAGAGTGCGATTCCTACGGAGCGCTTCGCTATCGCTCTCCGTAGGCACAATGTATACATCACAACTAATGAAGATGAGCGATCGCTTTAATCCCCCATCATTATCAGAAAAACTCCGTCAACTTAGAATAGAAAGACAAGCGAAAGTATGAGGAAATGACCATTAAATATTTGATTAGAGAAATCCACAAAAAAGATGATCCTAGTGCTTACGCATTGACAAAGTTTTCTAAATATGTAATTTAGATTTTATCTCTTGTAGGGTGCGTCAGACCCAATAATTTGGTAAAAAACAGATTTCCTCTATCTGACGCACCCTACTCAATATGTAATGTGGATTTTATCTCTTATAGGGTGCGTCAGACCCAATAATTTAGTGAGGGACTTCCAAGAAATAAATTATCCTGATTAACCAACCACGGAGGCGCAGAGGACACAGAGGAATAAGGGTTTGAGAGATTTTTGCGTTAGGTGGTTTATCGGTTGTCAAGAGATTGCTTCCTTTCACTCGCAATGACAACTCATGCAGCACAGGTTTATTAGAGACTTCCAATCAAAAAAATATCCCAAAATTTCTTGTGGTGCGGGACGAATTGCCCGCTAATCATCAAGGACGGGCAAGGATGCCCATCCCACAAAATTGGATCAT
>NZ_LJOU01000034.1:0-50143 GCF_001672085.1 Anabaena sp. AL93
AGTAGGGGGAGTAGGGGGGAGTAGGGGGGAGAAAGAATTTTCCCAATGACAACTAACAACTGACAACTGACAACTGACAACTGACTAAAGCGGATAATTTTTCTGAAAACTTTCGCGGGTGAGAGGTTGTTGTAATTCCACACCTTCACCCCCTAAAACCTCTAAAAGTTTGCCATTGACTTCAATATATACTTTGGCTTGAGGATTTAAACTAGTAGCAGTATATACAACTTGTCCGACACGCCCCATCATAGAAGTGCTACCTCCACCAGTGGTAAAGTTTTCAGACAAATTCACATGAACATCATTATTTTCTGCTTTGAGTCCCAATAGTTGAGTACCCTGGGGAATAGTAGTAGAGTCTGTGCCTTCACTTGGACCTGCTAATAAAGTTTTAAATGCTGCTTCTAAAACTTGATTGGGTTGGGTAGCAGCAACTTTAAAGGGTTGGGGAACTAAATCCAGGCGATTTTCCTTGGATCTGAGCCAATATATACTAGCAGTCTGTTCATTACCTTGTTGAGTTGTTGATTGCTTGATAGGCTGTTTAATGGTTTGTGAAGAGTTATCAGGTGTAGAATTATTAGGAGTATGGGCAGAAAACCAAGCCATACCACCGCTTACCACCACCACTGCTACGGAAATAGCTGCTATCAGACCAGAAGAAACGCCGTTAGTTCTTTGTTGGTTATTCATAAAACCTCGCGGTAAGTGGGAAACTCAGCGTCTTTAGACCTGAGAGGGAAGCGACACGAGCGGTTTTGACCGCTGTGGATGTTAAAATTGAAACCAGATTTTTGATTGGAATCTGGAAACCAACTCCCATTTCTGGGGTAATGTTAGCCTTGACCTGTTATAAGAGCTTGTTAGGCTGAAAGCACTGTTCCTGTTACCTTAGAACTGTTTAACTTACAGCGACAGAGCCGGAAACTGGCTACGCATTTCGAGGTGTCGTGACTCAAATAACGGCTACCCTTGGACTACGCTTAGAGTGGTCTGGTCAGTACAGCTTGCAATTTCTTGCAAGCTCAGTTCCTTTAGGGCTGGGTTACTGACAATATAAAACCTACTAGATTGAGGATGGAAATAGTATTTGTAAGATAAGTAGCCTGTTTATAAACGTTATTCCCCGGTGCAAATCTTGGCTTTTGATCTGGACATGAACTGTTATTGCTAGTTTTGCCTCTTGCCACTCCAATTGTAGAGTGATCTTTACAAGTCCGTTACCTTTCCCTTTATCTAAATCTTATGGTTTCTTGAAAAAACTTTTAAAGGCTCTTCGGTACTTGTTATGCTAAATTATTTTTTTTAAATCCCAAGATCCTTGTTATATAAGGATTTTACATTAATTTATTGGTTATTTTGAGAAATTTGGTATCAAAAACAATAAAATCCTTTATTTATATGGGTTGTGGGGTAAATAAACTCATATTTGGCATAACAGGTACGGAAGAACCCTTTTAAATTAGACTTCAGTAAAATATGGTAAGCAAATCAAATAAGTAGGTTGGCGTTGAAAATTGTCGTTATAGCAAGGCAAGAGGGTATCAGTGTTTTATAAGGAAGAACGCCGAAAACCCTTGAAAATGTGGGTGACTCAGGAAGCCACATTTGGGCTTTAGACAAGGGATGAAGGCTAGAGGCAGGATTTATCCTGCATTGATTTTAATCCATATTCGTGATATAACTACATTGTCACTAAAGACATAAAAAGCTACCGAGGGACTCTCGGAAAGTTACGCTTGTCAGATATGATTTTGCCCGCCAGGGCAAACGAAATCAGGGCAAGAACCCAAATATTTAAGGCAGTGCCTGAAACTGGGATAACTGAGGGATATAGACTGAAACTCTCTATAGAATCTCCGCGTCTTTAGACCGGAGAGTGTCAACGGAAAAACTAGATGTGCAATTTGGTAAATAGACACAGGACATAGCCGCAATTAGAATACTCTGATGAAAAATCTTGTATGCGGATATATACAATACAACCAATTAATCAACTAAAATCGTAGAGGGCATCATGGATTTTGCTTGGAACAATCAGCAAATTGAATTTAAAAAAAAGGTGATTCATTTTGCTCAACAGTCATTAGTATCCGATCTGATTGAGCAGGACAAAGAGGGGATATTTAATCGTGATGTCTGGCAAAAATGCTGCGATTTTGGTATTCACGGATGGCCTATTCCTGCCCGTTATGGCGGACAAGAGCTAGATATACTTACTACGGCTTATGGCTTGCAAGCACTAGGTTATGCTTGCAAAGACAATGGATTGATGTTTGCAATGAACGCACATATCTGGGCTGGTGAAATGCCCCTGTTGGCCTTTGGGAGTGAAGCACAAAAGCAAAAGTATCTCCCATTGCTTTGTCGAGAAGGTTGGATTGCAGCCCACGCCGCCACTGAACCACAAGCGGGGTCTGATATCTATAGCCTCAAGACAACAGCCCAAAAGAATGGAGATAAATACATTCTCAACGGACACAAACACTATGTAACCAATGGAACTTTTGCAGACCTCTTCATCATTTTTGCTACCTTAGATCCAGCTTTGGGGAAAGAGGGTTTGACGACATTTATGATCGAAAAAGATACGCCTGGTCTGGTTGTCCACAAACGTATGTCTACTATGGGAGTACGTACCGCTGAAATAACAGAACTAACCTTGGAAAATTGCGAAGTATCTGTCGCTGATCGCTTAGGTGAGGAAGGAGCAGGTCTAGCCATATTTAATCATAGCATGGAGTGGGAGCGGGGATTTATTCTGTCCTGTGCTGTGGGAACAATGGAACGATTGCTGGAGCAGTCAATTCGTTATGCTAGAAACCATAAGCAATTTGGTCAAGCAATTGGCAAATTCCAATTAGTTGCCAACAGGTTAGTAGAGATGAAGCTGCGGTTGGAGAATGCCAAGTCTTATTTGTATAAAGTTGCTTGGATGAAACAAAATCGGCAAATGGCTCTTCTAGAAGCCTCCATGGCCAATCTGTATATTAGTGAAGCTTGGGTTCAGTTATGTATGGAAGCGATCGAGGTTCACGGTGCGTATGGTTATTTAACGAATACAGAGTTAGAACGAGAATTGCGAGATGCTATCGGTAGCAAATTCTACTCTGGTACCTCCGATATTCAGCGACTCGTTATTAGCAAATTCTTAGGATTGTAAAGCAGCACCACTATGCTATATTTACTACACCATCTTCTCGCAAGTAGCGCTCGAACCCATAGCGATTCCGTTGCTATACAGCAGCAAGAGCGCGCCATTACCTACACTCAGTTAGACGAAATAAGTAACCAACTGGCAAATACCTTGAACTATGCAGGGATAGAACGGGGAGACCGAGTTGGCATTTACTTAGATAAGTCAATTGAATCTGTTATTGCTATATTTGGCATATTAAAGGCTGGCGCCACCTATGTACCGCTAGACTCTAACGCCCCAGTTAAACGGATTGCCTTTATTGTTAAAAACTGCCAGATTAAGATACTGATTACGACCAAGCAAAGAATAGATGCTTTAGGAAACACTTCCTTGGCAGACTTACATAGTCTCAGTAGTGTAATTTTGACAGATGAGGATGAGCGAACAAGTGAGTTGTTCGGAAAAGTCTTCCCATGGTCAGAGGTTTTACAAGCTCCTTGCAGCCCGCCACTAGACCCACATCTGATTGAAAACGACTTAGCTTATATTCTTTATACATCTGGCTCAACAGGAACCCCCAAAGGGGTGATGATTAGCCATCGTGCCTCTCTTACTTTTGTAAATTGGGCCTATGATACGTTTCAGGTGACTGCGGAAGACCGTGTCTCCAGTCATGCACCGTTCCATTTTGATCTTTCCATTTTTGATATCTTCACAACTATCAAAGCAGGGGGTACGGTCATTTTGCTCTCGGCGGCTTTATCAGTCTTTCCAATTAATCTGGCCAAATTTATTGCCGCAGAAAGGATTTCAATCTGGTATTCAGTCCCCTCTATTCTGACAAATTTAGTCCTATATGGTCGGTTAGAGCAACATACCTACCCCGATCTTAGAAGCATTCTGTTTGCAGGTGAAGTTTTTCCTAACAAATATTTGCATCAGTTGATGGTGCATATTCCAGATGCTGGCTATTACAACCTCTATGGTCCGACGGAGACAAATGTCTGCACATATTACCGAGTCTCACCGCCCGATATTGAAACAAGTGAAGCAGTTCCTATTGGACAAGCCTGTGCCAACACTGAAGTTTTTGTCTTGGGTACAAGTAATGAATTGGTAGCTAGAGGTGAAGTGGGTGAGCTTTGCGTGCGCGGTCCTGGGTTGATGACAGGCTATTGGGATTTGCCTGAAAAGACTGCTCAAGTCCTTGTTCCTTTTACATTGCATCATGGATTGGGATCGGAGATGATTTACCGCACGGGGGATCTTGTTAAACAATCTCCAGAGGGTGATTATATCTTTTTAGGTCGTAGAGATCGCATGATTAAGAGTCGGGGCTACCGGATTGAATTAGGTGAGATAGAGAGTGTTTTATATAGCCATCCCGCACTCGCAGAAGTCGCAGTAATTCCCATTCCCGACAATGAGATTAGTAACCGGATCAAGGCTTTTGTAGTAACGCGTGGTGATAACAAAGACACGGAAATTCTTAATGTACAGACTTTAAAATCCTTTTGTGCAGAACGGCTTCCTAAATATATGGTTCCCGATTTGTTTGAGTTCCGTAGCTCTTTACCCCAAACTTCCACTGGCAAGATAGACAAAGTTCAATTATCTCAGGAAACAGTATCATGACCGAAAACACTACCATGACAGCAGAAAATATCGAACAAATGCTCAAAGAATTTATCAGCCAAGAGTTAGCATACGACCAACCCAACTTGGTTCTAACCAACAATTTAAAGATAATTGAGCAAAGGATCGTTGACTCAATGGATCTTT
This sequence comes from Anabaena sp. AL93, assembly GCF_001672085.1. Taxonomy (NCBI): domain Bacteria; kingdom Bacillati; phylum Cyanobacteriota; class Cyanophyceae; order Nostocales; family Nostocaceae; genus Anabaena; species Anabaena sp. AL93. The sequence goes on from NZ_LJOU01000034.1 coordinate 4,925, forward strand.
TTCGATTAGTTCGCTTTGTTGAAGAAGAAATTGGAATTTTTTGGGAACCTGAAGAACTTGTATTAAAAAACTTTGAAACAATTGACAATATTACGGCTTATATACTCCGCAAATTGATGTCATAGCATGACTGAATAGTCAGAAAACTTACTGCTCTTAACCATGTTTCCAAAAAATCAATTATGAACAAAATAGATTATTCAGACCATGAGTCTAAGCCTCTGGAAAATCCTCATGAGGAACCAATTGCGATTATTGGTATGGGATGTCGCTTCCCTGGAAAGGCTGACACCCCAGAAGCATTCTGGCAATTGTTGCGTAATGGTGTAAATGCTGTCACAGACATTTCCTCTTCTCGCTGGGATCTTGAGAGATACTATGATCCAACTCCTACACCTGGCAAGATTTATACACGTGCTGGAGGTTTTTTAGATACAAATGAGATAGAAGACTTTGATGCCGAGTTTTTTCGCATGGCATCGCGAGAAGCAGCGAGTTTAGATCCACAACAACGGTTGCTGCTAGAAGTAAGTTGGGAAGCTCTCGAACACGCTGGAGTTCCACCTACATCTTTGGCAGGTAGTCAAACAGGTGTGTTTGTTGGTATTCATTGGGATGATTACTCGGCAGAGCGTTTTTATACAGTGAAGCCGAGTGAAATTAATGCTTACCCCACCTTAAGTAATTTACGAAGTCTATCAGCAGGAAGAATTGCATATCTGTTGGACTTGCATGGTCCAACGATGCAAACTGATACAGCTTGTTCCTCCGCATTAGTATCAGTCCATTTGGCTTGTCAATCTCTGCACAATCGGGAATCTAACCTAGCTATAGCTGGTGGAGTCAGTCTACTACTCTCTCCTAAGCTAGCAGTCGGTTTCTGTCAAATGAATGTCTTAGCCAAAGATGGTCGCTGCAAAACCTTTTCAGACTCAGTAGATGGATTCGTCCAAGGAGAGGGTTGTGGTATTGTTATTCTCAAACGTCTCTCTGATGCTCTGCGCGATCGCGATCCGATCCTGGCTACAATTAAAAGTTCAGTAGTCAATCACGATGGGTACAGCCTAACCCTGACAACACCTGCTAGTGTCTCCCAGGAAGCACTGCTGCGCCAAGCCGTAGAAAATGCTGGCATCGAACCTAAGCAGATGCAATATGTTGAGACCCATGGAACAGGAACGCCTTTAGGCGATCCCATTGAAGTCATAGCTTTGGCAAAAGTATTAGGTCAAGATCGTCAAGACCCATTGATCATTGGATCTATGAAGACCAATATGGGTCACATGGGAGCAGCAGCAGGTGTAGGCAGCTTAATTAAAGTTGTGCTTTCACTTCAGCATAATCATATTCCTCCTAATTTACATTTCGATAAGCCTAACCGACGCATTCCTTGGCATAAATTGCCAGTTACCGTACCAACTGAATTGATGCCTTGGCCAGAACATGAACCCAAGCTGGCAGGTGTTAGTGCATTTGGGATGAGTGGAACCAATGTTCATGTAATTGTAGAAGCAGCACCACAGCTACAGCAAGTTGAGCTTTCTAGCCAGGGAATTGAACCGTCATCCCATTTACTTACTTTATCTGCCAAGAGCGAAAAAGCCCTAAACGATCTCGCACATCGTTATTTAACCTTCTTAGAAAAAACAGAGGATGCTTTAGCAAATATTTGCTACACAGCTACCACTGGACGCTCCCATTTTGCCCATCGTTTAGCTATTGTTGCTAGATCGAAAGAACATAGTCGGGAGCAACTGGATAGTTTTATCAAGGGTGAAAAAATTACAGGCACAATTCAAGGTGATGCTTACCAAGCAGCACCGAAGATCGCTTTCTTGTTCACCGGACAAGGCGCTCAATACGTTGATATGGGGCGCGAACTTTATGAAACGCAAGCTGTATTTCGCCAAGCGTTGCAGCGATGCGATGAAATACTGCGCTCTCATTTAGACCGACCCCTGTTGTCCATACTTTATCCCGATCAAGCAGAAAATATCATCGATCTGACAGCCTATACACAACCGGCGATGTTTGCCTTTGAATACGCCTTAGCCGAGTTGTGGAATTCCTGGGGGATAGTCCCGGATGTCGTCATGGGACATAGTGTGGGTGAGTATGTCGCAGCTTGTGTGGCAGGAGTGTTTAGCTTAGAACATGGCTTAAAGCTGATAGCAACCCGTGGAAGAATGATCCAGCAACTGCCACAAGAAGCAGATGGCAAAATGGTCAGCACCATGGCCAATGAAGACTTAATAAACTCTGCGATCGCATCCTATGGGACAAAAGTTTCTGTGGCCGCAGTCAATGGTCTACAGAGCATAGTTATCTCAGGTGACAGCCTATCCATAGACTCCATTGTAGCCGAACTGAAAACTAAGCAGATCAAGACTCACGAATTGATAGTTTCTCACGCCTTCCATTCGCCGTTAATGGAGCCAGTTTTACAGCCGTTCTCTCAAGTCGCGGCGGAGGTTTTATACTCTGTACCGAAAATACCCCTGATATCCAATATCACAGGCGACCAGGTAACGGACGATATAGCAACCGCTGATTATTGGGTTCGTCATATTCGTCAACCCGTGAGATTTGCCGACGGCATGAATACCCTCCAAAAAATGGGGATAGAATGTTTTATAGAAATCGGACCCAAACCAATTCTCTTGGGGATGGGAGCTAGTTGCCTGATTGATGAAGAAAAACGCCTCACATGGCTACCTAGCATCCGTCCTGGTGCAGAATCATCCACCATCGCCGAAAGTTTAGCTCAATTGTATGTTCGCGGTGTCAATATCAATTGGCAAGAGTTTTTCCCAGACGAACACCGTTGGAAAGTGGTGTTACCAACTTATCCCTTTCAAAGAGAACGCTGTTGGGTTGAGGTAAAACAGGAGCGCGTTGCTAGAAAGAGTAGTGAAATATCTGCTCATCCCTTGCTACAAGAGAGGATCTATTCATCTGTACTCAAGCAGGGAGAAGTTCAGTTTGAGGCTTATCTTTCTACCGACGATCTGCCCTATTTGTCAGAACACCGCGCTTTCGGTCAAGCAATTATGCCTGCTAGTGCCTACTTCGAGATGGTTTTGGCAGCGGGAAATCAACTTTTTGGCAACCGCCCTATCACCTTTAAGGATGTAGCAATTGAAAAAGCTCTCAAGCTGGAAGAGCCTCAGACAGTGCAGTTGGTCTTAACTCCCGATCAAGACGGCTATTCATGGCAAATTTTCGGTTTGGTCTTCATTAATGAAGAGCCAACTTGGACGCGCTACGCCGCCGGAAAGATTGCTATAGGGAAAGATATATCAATTTCCGAACTAAACGCAAATTTAACTGCTTTACAAGCTGGACTGGAAGAATACAAGGACATAAAAGCTTTCTATCAAAAAGTCGCCACTCAAGAAATGGTCTATGCAGGAAGCTTCCAAACCGTGCGCCGCTTATGGCGTTCTGATGGAGAAGCCCTTGGACAAATTCATCTGTCTAAAAATTTTCTTAACCAGCCCTATTATTGGCATCCAACTCTCTTGGATGGATGTTTCCAAATCCTTTTAGCGGCACTACCTGCCGACTTTTCAGAAACTTATTTACCAATTGGCTACCCGCATTTCACATTTTGGCAGCATCCCAACAAAGAGGTTTTCAGTTACGTTAAACTTCATTCTCAGCCTGGTCAAGAAATCTTGAAGGCGGACTTGCAGTTAATTGGCAAAGATGGTCAAGTTTATGCCGAAGCTCTCGGACTGCAACTGAAAAAGGCTCGATCACAAGCATTACAGCAGAAAGACCCCTGGAAAGATTGGCTTTACAAAGTGGACTGGAAAGAAGTCAAAAAGACAGCAGGGACTGCAAACCCAAAAACCAAAGGTGATTGGCTAATTTTGGCAGACCGCACTAGTCTAGCTGAAACCTTGGCTGAATTGTTAAATGCCAGTGGAGAGCGATCGCACCTCGTCTATACCAAAAAGGCTAATGGGAAATATCAGCCAGAGCAACATACTATTAACTGGACAGACCCATCCGACTGGCAGCAATTGTTGGCTAATAGATCCTATCAAGGGGTGGTGTACCTTTGGGGTCTTGATGAAAATGACTCCTGTGATTCTAGCTGCGAGCAAATACTACATCTAATTCAAGCCTTGACTTCAGCCAAGATATCCCCTCAATTGTGGTTGGTTACCCAAGGGGCGCAGTTGGCCCTCAAGGATGATGATATTGCTGTCTGGCAAGCTCCTATCTGGGGACTGGGTAAAACAATCTCTCTGGAACACCCCGAATTTTCAACTACTTGTTTAGACTTGCCCTCTGGTCAACACTCCCATGAAACAGCTAAGTCTTTACTCCAAGAACTACTTGCACCGGATCGAGAAGACCAAATTGCCTACCGAAACGGGACACGCTATGTAGCTAGATTAGAGCCTTTCCACCCTATACAGGCACCAAGCATTGCTCCTGTAGCACTGAAACTGACCAGCTACGGCACCCTCGACAACTTGACCTTGGTTCCCCTGGCTACCTCAACCTTGGCACCTGATGAAGTCGAGATCAAAGTTCAGGCGAGCGGACTTAATTTTAGAGATGTGCTGCGTGCGTTAGGCATGATGCGGGAAATCGAAGAGTCTTTAGGTATTGCGGCAACGGCCAGCGATATATTGTTTGGATTTGAGTGTGCAGGCACGATTGAGCGCGTTGGCAAACAAGTATCTGGCTTCAAGGTGGGCGATGCTGTCATTGCCTACGCATCAGGTAGTTTAGCAAGTGTGGTCAAGGCTAAAGCAAAATTGGTAGTTCCCAAGCCACCTGAACTCAGTTTTGCAGAGGCGGCTACAATTCCTGTTACTTTTTTGACAGCTTATTACGGACTAATAAAACGCGCTCAAATTGGTCCAACAGACCGAGTATTGATTCATAATGCGGCCGGAGGTGTAGGTCAAGCGGCTCTTCAATTAGCGCAATTAAAGGGAGCAGAAGTTTTTGCGACGGCCAGCCCCCCCAAGTGGGATTTTCTCAAGTCACTTGGAATTAAACATATATACAGTTCACGCAGCCTTGAGTTTGCCGAGCAGGTAATGACTGACACCAATGGCAAAGGCGTGAATGTCATCCTTAATAGTCTAGCTGGCAAGTTTATCGATCAAAGCTTTGACGTGCTTGCTCAAGGAGGGCGCTTTGTAGAAATCGGTAAATTGGGAATCTGGGATGAGCAGAAATTGCAAGCATTACGCCCTGATGCTGCTTATTTCCCCTTTGATTTAGGAGAGATGAATGGGTCGGAGATCATTCCTGCCATGTTGTTGGAACTGATGACTTTGTTCAAGGAAGGTAAGCTCAAACCATTACCTGCCAAAGTTTTCCCAATTACTGAATTTGTCAATGCTTTCCGCTATATGCAGCAAGCCAAGCATATCGGTAAAGTGGTGTTAAGTTTTCAGAATCCAGAAAATTGCTCGGTTCGTCAAGACGGCAGCTACCTAATTGCGGGAGGATTGGGCGCATTAGGATTAAAGGTGGCTGAGTGGCTGGTGGAACAAGGTGCTAAACATCTAGTTCTGACAGGACGAAGCAGTGTCAAACAAGCAGCAAATGAAGCCATCAGAAAATTAGAGCAGGCAGGTGCTAAAATCTCCGTCATTAATGCGGATATTTCTAATCAGGAGGATGTCAAAAAAATACTGAATGAATGTCCTAATTTACGTGGAATTGTTCATACCGCAGGTGTTTTAGATGATGGTTTGTTGAAGGAGCAAACACCTACTCGCTTCAAAAAAGTCATGGCATCCAAAGTACAAGGAGCTTGGAATTTGCATACCTTGACTCAAGATTTACTCTTAGACTTTTTTGTCTGTTTTTCCTCAGTTGCCTCTTTGATAGGCAATGCAGGTCAAAGCAACTATGCCGCAGCTAATACATTCCTTGATGCCTTAGCTCATTATCGGCGATCGCAAGGATTACCAAGTTTGAGTGTAAATTGGGGACCTTGGGGTGAGGTAGGAATGGCAGCCACTCTTGCTGGTCGCTTGAAAGCCCAAGGTTGGGGTATTATTCCAACTGAACAAGGCTTGCAAGCATTAAACTACTTGGTCAAGAACGAAGAAAGCGCTCAAGTAGGTGTACTGCCTATGAACTGGCCGAAATTTTTGGAACGACTACCAGAAATTACGCCATTCTTAGAAAATTTCCAGACAAATATTACATCATCTCAAGAGCGACCAGCCTTAGTTTCCCAACTAAAAGCTACTCTGGCTCATGAGCGCCGAACAATTTTGATGGAGCATATTCGTGCGGCTATTAGAAATGTGATCGGATTAAATGCCAGCACAAGGATTGAACCGCGACAGTCTTTGTTTGACTTAGGACTTGACTCCCTAATGGCGGTGGAATTGAGAAACTATCTGGAAAAAAGTGTCGAACATTCCTTGCGCTCAACTCTACTCTTTGACTATCCAACCTTAGAAGCATTGGTGAATTATCTGCTGCAAGAGGTTCTAGTTCTAGAGGATATGAGTGTCCAGCAAACAGAAGACCAAACGACATCCACCCAAGTATTTGAAGAACTTCCAGAAGAGGAAGCGGACATCTTACTTGCTAGTAAGTACGAAGAACTCAGTAAACTACTAGGTAATATTTAACATGACACAAACTCCCGCCAAACCAACAACATTACAGTTGCTCAACGCCCTAGAGGAAGCACGTACTAAACTACAGGCAGTTCAGCAAGCAAAAGAAGAACCGATTGCCATTATTGGCATGAGTTGCCGTTTTCCAGGCGCAAAAGATACAGAATCTTTTTGGCATCTGCTCTCAAATGGCGTAGATGCGATTCAGGAAGTACCTGCCAACCGATGGAAGATTGATGCCTGTTACGATACCAATCCAGACGCGCCCGGCAAGATGTCTAGCCGTTATGGTGGCTTTTTATCGGAAGTGGATAAGTTTGACGCGCACTTCTTTGGGATCTCGCCACGGGAAGCAATGTCCCTTGACCCACAACAGCGGCTACTGCTAGAAGTAAGTTTTGAGGCCTTAGAAAATGGCGGTCAGTCATCAGAAAAGCTATTTGGCACTCCCACTGGCGTATTTATTGCCATTAGCACCTTTGACTATGCTATGCGTCTGTCGGAAGCGCGATCGCAAATCGACGCTCATCTAGGCACAGGAACCCTTTTGAGTCCAGCAGCAGGGCGCTTGTCTTATAGTTTGGGATTGAAAGGAGCAAGCATGGTAGTAGATACAGCTTGTTCTTCCTCCCTCGTGGCAGTGCATCTGGCAGCCAACAGCTTGCGTAACAAGGAATCCGACCTAGCTTTAGTCGGAGGTGTGAACTTACTCCTAGCACCAACCCTCAGCATCAATTTCACAAAGGCACGGATGCTGGCGGCAGATGGTCGTTGTAAAACCTTTGATGCTAGTGCAAATGGATATGTCCGTAGCGAAGGCTGTGGCGTTGTTGTTCTAAAGCGTCTTAGTCAAGCTATCCGTGATGGAGATAACGTTTTAGCATTAATTCGAGGTTCTGCCCTCAATCAGGATGGGGCAAGTGGGGGACTGACAGTACCTAGCGGACCTTCTCAGGAAGCAGTAGTTCGTCAGGCATTGAAAAATGCAGGTATTAAGCCCCAGGAAGTTAGCTATATTGAAGCCCATGGTACAGGCACTTCCTTGGGAGATCCAATTGAAGCAAATGCCTTGGGTAGCCTCTTTAGCGATCGGGAAGAACCCTTAATCGTCGGCTCCGTTAAAACCAATATCGGACACCCAGAAGCAGCGGCTGGTATGGCAAGTCTGATCAAAGTTGTTCTCTCCTTGCAACACAAAGAGATTCCGCCTCACCTACACTTTGAGAAACCTAACCCTTATATTGCTTGGGATCAACTACCGCTCAAAGTTCCCACCGAATTAACCCCTTGGTCAACAGTTAATAATCAACGAATTGCTGGAATCAGTTCCTTTGGGTTTAGCGGTACCAATGCTCATATAGTCCTTTCCGAAGCACCGCCAGTTGCAGGAAAAAGCGAGTCCGAAACTGCCCTGCGCCCCCAACATTTGCTCACCCTCAGTGCCAAAACCAAACCCGCACTGGAGCAGATGGTTCGCAACTACTCAGAACACCTAGCCACTCATCCCCACTTAGATTGGGCTGACATCTGTTACACAGCTAATACTCGGCGAACTCATTTCCACGAACGTTTAGCTGTGGTTGCTGATTCAGTTTCTCAAGCAGAGGAAAAGTTATTAGCTCATCTGGCAGAAGCGGAAACCACTCATCTGTACGGAGGCAGCAAGAGCGAAAGTCAACCTGAAATTGCCTTTTTATTCACAGGTCAAGGTTCCCAGTATCTAGGGATGGGACGGAAGCTATACGCAACACAACCAACATTTCGGAAATCCCTAGAGCGGTGCCAGGAAATTTTAAATACCATCGGCAATCAAGAGCGATCGCTACTCTCAATCCTCTACGAAAATGACGACAATTCCCTTTTAGAGCAAACTGCTTACACCCAACCAGCTTTGTTTGCCATAGAGTACGCCCTAGCCAAATTATGGAAATCCTGGGGCATTGAACCAAGCGCAGTCATCGGTCATAGCGTTGGGGAATATGTAGCAGCTTGCGTAGCAGGGATTTTCTCCTTAGAAGACGGTTTGAAAATGATTTCAGCCAGAGGCAGTTTAATGCAAAAACTGCCAGCCAACGGCGAAATGGTATCGCTATTAGCTTCGCCAGAACAAGTATTAGAAGCACTGCAAGGACTCGACTCAGTCAGCATCGCAGCCATCAACGGTCCCAATAGCGTCGTCATTTCTGGTGCAGGGGAAGCAGTACGTCGGGTAGTGCAGGAATTAGAAAGCAAGGGCATAAAAAATAAGCGCTTAAAAGTTTCCCATGCCTTCCATTCAGCATTGATGGAGCCAATGCTGGCAGATTTTCGCCAAGTAGTGCAACAAGTAACATTCCACCAACCCAAACTCAACTTTATCTCCAATGTCACGGGCAATTTTGAGCGCGTTTTACCCACAACCCCAGAATATTGGGTAGATCACGTCCTCAAACCAGTAAGATTTGCCTCTGGAATGGAGACATTATACAGAGAAAGGGTAGAGATATTTGTGGAGATGGGGCCCCAGCCAATATTACTGGGAATGGGTCGTCAGTGCTTGCCATCAGGGTATGGAACCTGGCTGCCGACACTACAGCTAGAGCAAAGCGATTGGCAAGGACTGCTTCAGGCAGTGGGTCAATTGTATGTACGAGGTGTGGCGATTGATTGGGAGAGCTTCCACCGCGACTATAGCCACCGCCAAGTGAGTGTACCAACTTATCCTTGGCAGCGAGAGCGCTACTGGATTGATGTTGCCCAAAGACAACCTCAGACGGAATCGGGAATGCAGAACGGGCATCATCCTCTACTGGGTCAAAGAATTCGGAGTGCAGCACTAAAAAATCAACAAATAGTTTTTGAAAGTCAACTCACCTCAGATTTCCCTGTATATTTAGCGGATCATGCTCTCTATGAGAAAGTCATTTTCCCCACCGCAGCTTATGTGGAGATAGTCCTAGCCGCAGGAGCGCAAATCTTTGGAGCGGGGGCGCAGGAGAATCACCCATCATTGCTAGTTGAGGAGTTTCTGATTGAGCAGTCGCTAGTTTTGAATCCTGAAGAAACAGTCTCCGTTCAATTAGTATTAACACCCAATGAATCAGGGTATGAATTTGGGATTTTTAGCCGCAAAAACTCAAATGATGTTGATGATGATGAAACATGGACTCGTCATGCCCAAGGTTATCTTTTGAGTGGAAAAGCTCCGGTGGCAAAAGCGCCGCTAGATTTGGCCGCCCTGAAGCAAACAGTTAACCAAGAGCTTGAAATTAAGGACTATTACCAGAAATTCAGCGACTTGGGGGTAGAGTACGGCCCGAACTTCCAAGTAATTGAGAAGTTGTGGCGTTCTCAGGGTGACTCACAAGAAGTGCTAGGTAAGATTAAATTACCTGAGATGGTAGAGAGTAGTGTAAATGACAGCTTGCATCCGCTGTTGTTAGATGGTTGCTTGCAGCTTTTGGCGGCGGCTCTTGAAGATGGCCCTGATAGCGATACCAAGACTTATTTTCTAGTCGGTTTAGAGCGTCTGAGTTTCTTCAAGCAGCCTAGTACAAGCATTTGGTGTCACGTTCATCAGTCAAGTCAGCGAAGCCCCGGTATACTGACTTCCTTCGATTTACATTTGGTTGATGAGAATGGAATAGCAGTAGCCGATCTGATTAATTTACAGGTGCGGCGTGCTAATCAAACTGCGCTCCTAGCCAATCAAACAGATGATTGGTTATACAGAATTGGTTGGGAAGTAAAACCGCGTGTTTTGGCAGCAAGCTCGTCCTTTGCTAAGGCGAATAACAAAACCTCTAAAGCAGGTAATTGGCTGATTTTCAGCGATGGAGGAGAAGTAAGCAGTTCCCTAGCCGATATGCTCAACAAACAGGGCGAGCGCTGTATTTTCGTTTCACAAGGATCGTCTTTTTCATTATTAGAGAGCGATCGCTATCAAATCAACCCTGCCGAACCAAAAGACTTCCAGAATCTACTTTCCGCAATAGTCAAGCAAGATCAGTCAGTCTGCCGTGGGATAGTTTACTTATGGGGTCTTGATCAAAAGCTGGAGATGTCAGATGTGCCAACAACAGCACTAAATTTATGTTCTAGTGTGTTGTATTTGGTTCAAGCATTATCTGCAATTCCTCCCCATCATTGGGGCAAAAAGATACCTCATTTATCCTTGATCACTCGCAATGCCCAAGCAGTGACAAAAACCCCCCTACAAGTAGAACAATCGCCATTGTGGGGACTAGCCCGCGTGATTGTTTTAGAACATCCAGAACTGGAAACTGTCTGTATAGATATTGGCTCAGACCAAGTTAGTGAAATCGAAATGCTGCTCCAAGAAATGCTCTTCCCAGAAAAAGAAGAGCAAGTAGCTTTTCGGAATGGAGAGCGTTATGTCGCTCGATTAAAACGTGCTGAGGCTAAAACTATCAGCCAATTAGCAAAAATTGATTCATCAGGTAGTTATTTAATCACTGGTGGATTTGGAGCGTTGGGTCTTCAAGTGGCCAACTACCTTGTGGAACAAGGCGCACGCCACCTGCTGCTAGTGGGACGACAAGGGGCAGTATCCCCAGAAGCACAAGCAGGAGTCAAGCAGTTAGAAGATAAAGGGGCGTTGGTAAAGATTGTCAAAACTGATATTTCCCAACCCGATAGTGTAGCAATGCTAATTGCCGCAACTGATATCCCCTTACGGGGAGTGGTTCATGTAGCAGGTGTTTTAGATGATGGAATGCTCAGGAATCAAACCCGGCAGCGCTTCTTAAAAGTGATGAACCCCAAGGTTCAAGGTACTTGGAACTTGCACAAACTGACCAAAGAAATGCCATTAGATTTCTTTGTCTGCTTCTCCTCTATGACTTCAGTTATAGGCGCGCTAGGTCAAGGAAATTATTCTGCGGCCAATGCCTTTATGGATGCACTCTGCCATCACCGACACGCATTGGGATTACCCGCTGTCAGCATCAACTGGGGCCCTTGGGCTACCTCTGGGATGGCCACTCAATTGGATGCAAATATTCAAAGTCGTTGGGAGGCAATAGGTTTTGGGATGATTCCGCCCAGTCAAGGAGCGCATCTATTTGCTAACTTGTTCACCGCCAAGGCACCACAAGTGGGCGCGATGCCAATAAACTGGTCGAAATATACGGTAGAAAGTGCGTTCTTCACTGACTTCCGCAAAACTACTGATCAAAAGAAAGAGCAACAAAAAACTTCACTTAATTTCCTGGAAACGGTAAAGGCTGCTGAAAAAGAGCAACGCCAGCCACTTTTAGTGGCTCACATCCAATCTCAAGTATCCAAAGTCTTGGGCTACCAGAAAGATCGCGTATTCTCTGTTTCAGAAGGGTTTTTTGACTTAGGAATGAGTTCTTTGACCTCTGTAGAGTTGAGAAACAATTTGCAAAATAGCTTAGGCTGTCGTTTGCCCGCTACGCTAACTTTTGACTATCCAACTATTAAAAAGTTGGTTGATTATCTGATGGCAGAGTTCATAGAAGAGGCTGATGAAGATGAGGATGTAGATGTCTCCGAGCAGTCCTTCCAAATAGATAGTAAAGCCCTCACATTCCAGCCCCTAGAGGAAAATGATGATGCCGATGAAATTGCAAAACAATTTGCAGAACAATTAGGTATGCAATGGGTTAACTAGATGAACCCAAATCTAGATACTCATTTAGGTGAGTATCTAGCTAGATGAGTGAAAATAATGAACAGCGCTATGTTCATATCGTAAGAGTTCAGGAGTATGGCTAACGCCACGCTTCGCTATCAGGAGTTCAGGAGTTCAGAAGTATGGCTAACGCCACGCTTTGCTATCAGGAGTTCAGGAAGAAGGAATAACATTTTTCTTTTATCTTCCCTGTTCCCTGTTCCCTGAATTCTTACTTCATATCAATGAATGTAGAACAATTAAGCAGTATATAATGGGGTTAATCAAATGAGTGAAAATAATGAACAACGCTATGTTCAATTGATGAAAGTAGCGTCCCAAAAAATTGCTGATTTACAATCCGAAATTGAGCGATTAAAGCAGAAAGAACGCGAACCAATCGCCATTGTTGGTATGAGTTGTCGCTTGGCAGAAGCCGATAATCCTGAAGCATTTTGGGACTTACTTGCCAATGGTGTAGATGCCATTCGAGAAGCCCCAAAGGGTCATCATTCATATCTAGATCCCTATTACGACCCAGATCCAGACGTGCCAGGCAAGGTGTATATCCGGCGTGCAGGATTTCTCAACCAATCTCCCACAGATTTTGATGCTAGTTTTTTCGGGATTTCCGCCAGAGAAGCAGCAAGTTTAGATCCCCAGCATAGACTGGTGATGGAAGTAGCTTGGGAAGCCTTAGAAAACGCTGGATTTGTCCCCGAAAAATTGGCAGGCAGCCAGACAGGTGTTTTTATGGGGATATGTGCCAATGACTACGTTTGGCAACTTGTCAAACAAGACCCTGTAGAAACAGATTTCTACATAGGATCGGGGAACGCCTATAGCCCAGTGGCAGGCCGCCTTTCTTACTTCTTCGACTTTACCGGTCCTTGTCTCGCCGTTGATACCGGCTGTGCTTCTTCATTGGCTGCCATTCACTTAGCAGTTACCAACTTGCGAAGGGGAGATTGTAACCTGGCACTAGCTGGAGGTGTACAGCGATACGTCTCGCCAGAATATTGGCTCAACCTTTGCAAATCCCGAATGTTGTCTCCAGATGGTCGTTGCAAAACTTTTGCGGCAGGAGCAAATGGTTATGCTCGCGGTGAAGGTTGTGGCATAATCGTTCTCAAACGCCTTTCAGATGCACAAGCTGATGGTGACAATATTCTAGCCTTAATTAGAGGCACAGCACATGGGCAAGATGGAAGAACCAGCGGTCTAACTGTACCTAGCGGTTCTTCTCAGCAAAATGTGATTCGCAGAGCGCTTGCCAATGCAGGTATTAAGCCCAAAGATGTCAATTATATTGAGGCTCATGGTACAGGTACTTCTCTGGGAGACCCAATTGAAGCAAATGCTTTGATCAAGGTCTTTCGCCAACGGGAAGAACCTCTGATCTTAGGTTCTGCGAAAACTAATATCGGACATTTGGAAGGAGCCGCTGGTGTAGCAGGTTTGATCAAAATCGTTCTGTCCTTACAAAATGAGCTGATTCCACAACACCTACACTTCCAAGAGCCTAGCCCTTATATTGCTTGGGATGAAATGCCAATAAAAGTGGCAAGCGAACAGATACCTTGGCCAGCAACAGATAAAACTAGGTTTGCTGGAGTTAGTTCCTTTGGTTTTACGGGCATCAATGTCCATGCTGTCCTTTCAGAAGCACCACCAGTAGCAGCAAAAAGTGAGGCAAAAACTTGGCAGCGCCCCCTACAACTGCTCACCCTCAGTGCCAAAACCAAACCCGCACTCGAACAGATGGTTCGCAATTACGAGAAGCACTTAGCAACTCATCCCAACTTAGAGTGGGCTGATATCTGTTATACCACCAACACTCGGCGGACTCATTTCCACGAACGTTTAGCTGTGGTTGCTGACTCAGTTTCTCAAGCACGGGAAAAATTATTAGCTAATTTAGCAGGAACAGAAAACACCAACCTGTTTAAAGGTAGCAAGAGCGAAAGTCAACCTCAAATCGCTTTTCTATTCACAGGTCAAGGTTCCCAGTATTTAGGGATGGGACGGGAACTATACGAAACACAACCAATTTTTCGTCAGGCATTAGACCGCTGTCAGGAAATTTTAAATGCCATTGGGAATCAGGAAAAATCCTTACTCTCCGTCCTCTACCAAAACGATGACAGTTCTCTCCTAGAGCAAACCGCTTATACCCAACCAGCGCTATTTGCCTTGGAGTACGCCCTAGCCTCGATGTGGAAATCTTGGGGTCTAGAACCAACCGCAGTCATTGGCCATAGTGTCGGGGAATATGCAGCAGCTTGTGTAGCGGGGATTTTCTCGTTAGAAGACGGATTGAAACTGATTGCTGCCAGAGGGCATTTAATGCAAAAACTCCCGGATAACGGAGAAATGGTGTCTCTATTAGCTTCGGTTGAACAAGTGACAGAAGCAATCCAAGGTACGGACTTAGTTAGCATCGCGGCTATTAACGGGCCTGAGAGCGTGGTCATTTCTGGCGAACGGGAAGCGGTACGTTTAGTAGTGCAGAAGTTAGAACATAAGGGAATTAAAACTAAGCGCTTAAAGGTTTCCCATGCCTTCCATTCGGCATTAATGAAGCCAATGCTGGCTGAGTTTCGCCAGGTGGTGCAAGAGGTAACTTTCCACCAACCCAAACTCAATTTTATCTCCAATGTCACGGGCAATTTTGAGCGTGTTTTACCCACAGACCCTGAATATTGGGTAGATCATGTGGTCAAACCAGTAAGATTTGCTGACGGTGTGGAGACATTACACCCAGAAGGAGTAGAGATATTTGTGGAGATGGGCCCCCAGCCAATATTGCTGGGTATGGCACGTCATTGTTTACCGTCTGATTATGGAACATGGCTGCCAACGTTACAGCAAGAGCAAAGCGATTGGCAAGGGGTACTTCAGACAGTGGGTCAATTGTATGTACGGGGTGTGGCAATTGATTGGGAAGGTTTCCATCGTGACTATGGCTACCGCCAAGTAAGTGTACCAACTTATCCTTGGCAGCGAGAGCGCTACTGGATTGATGTGACACATACGCAACCTCTAACACAATCTGGCACCCAGAGCGTTGCCCATTCTCTGCTGGGTCAACCATCACCTCAGCAAGCCACTGGAAAAGATTTTGCCGATCAGGTAGTGTGGGAACCACAAGATAAACCTTTGATAGCTGATATTCTCAAAAAGAAAGAGAGAGAAGAAACTTCACTCAATTTAATTGAACAATTAAAGGTAATTGAAAAAGAGCAACGCAAAGCACTGTTAATTGCCCATATTCAATCTCTATTGTCTCAGGTTTTGGGAGACAAACAAGAGAGGACTTTCTCCCTATCACAAGGATTTTTTGACTTAGGAATGGATTCTATGACATCTATAGAGCTAAGAAATCGCTTGCAAAACTCGATAGGCATCCCATTGTCATCCACCTTGTTTTATAAATATCCAACAGCAGAGGCATTAGTTGACTATTTGATTCAAGATGTGCTTGCTACTTTTGTAAGGTTTGATGATTAATAGGGGTTAAACTGCTCCCCGGAGTCGCTTCCGGGGCAGTGTTTTCGTCTCCAGACGAATAGGCGGCAATCGCTTTGCCATAACGTCCCTTTTGTCCCAAGTTAATCTAAACCCTAGTACAGTAAGGCGGAAGTCAAAAGTCAAAAGTCAAAAGTCAAAAGTAATACTGAGCAAGCTTTTTGGCGATTGAGAATGGTTGATTTATTTACGCCGTATTGTACTAGTTTTATATTATTAAATGACAACTATATGACTTCCTCCGAAATGAATACAAATCCTATTGACGACAGCGTCATTGCTACAAAGTCGGCTCAAACCAATCCTTCAATAAAACAGAAGGACATTCAGATCAGAACTGCATCAGCTTCCGACCAGAGACATATTAGTGCTGCAATGCTTCTAGCCTTTAACAACGATCCTGTGATCCGCTGGATGTATCCTGACCCCTATCAATATCTCACTTATTTCCCACTCATGTTTGAAGCATATATGAACGAGTCCTTGTCCCACCAGACTTCTTATTATGTTGATGGTTATGGGGGTGCGGTGCAATGGATTCCGCCAGGAATAGAATGGGATGCAGAACCATTAAGGAAAGTATTTCAAGAAGGTATCGCTGAGTCACGCCAAGCAGAGGCATTTGAATTGTTCGATCGATTGGGGGATGATCATCCTAGTCAGCCTCACTGGTATCTGGCGTTTTTGGGTGTAGAGCCAATTCAACAACGTAAAGGCTTTGGTTCAGCCCTATTGCGGCCTGTTCTGGAACAATGCGATCGCGATCGTATTCCTGCCTGTGTGGAATGTCTTACCAAAAACGTAGCATTCTATAAACAGCAAGGGTTTGAGTTAATTAACCAGTATCAAGTTGGTGATGCACCGATTATTGTCAGAATGATTCGCCAGCCACAATAGCGCGTTGGTGATGCCAAAAATTTTCTCCATCCTTGAGTTAGCTATGATTGGGCAAGTTATAACAAAGAAAAAATGGCATTGCTTAATCAGAGGATGAAAATATATAAATTGAAAATATAGTAGGGGCGTATAGCTCTTGCGACCCTACACATTTTCTTAGGTGAGCAGATTCAGTCTTTCATCCTGTAAATCATAATGGCACCTGGCATTCTTATTTAACTAGTATAAACTTCATGACCTGGGCATCAGCGTTAGTTCCTCAATCACTGCCGGATTGTTCAATTGAGCAATATGTAAAATTGACTGAGCCACCATTTCTGGGGTTAACATGGTTGAACGGTCAACGTTAGCTTGGACTGTTTCTGTATCCCAAATTGGTGTATTGACATCACCAGGACAGATTACACTGACGCGAATATTGTGAGCACGTTCTTCTACAGCTAGGGTTTGAGAAAGAGCCATTAACCCAAATTTGCTGACACAATAAGCTCCCCATTCAGCAAAAACTTGTTTACCAGCATAGGAAGAAACATTAATTATGATTCCAGACTGGCGATCGCGCATACCTGGTAAAATCCCCTGAGTACATTGGAATACGCTCGTGAGATTTAGATCAATAACCCTTTGCCAGTCTGCTAAAGGTGTTTCTAGCAATAACCCAGTATAACCCATCGCGGCGTTATTGACGAGAATATCGATCGGGTTGTAAGTGGTATCGATCGCCCTGATCTGTTCTCGCACTTCGTCAATTTTGGCTAAGTCTAAGGGAAAAGCTTTAGCCTTTACACCAATTTTTCTAGCTGCTTCTGCTACTTGTTCAAGTTTTTCGCCCGAGCGGCTTACCAGTGCTAAATTAATTCCAGCTTCAGCAAAAGCTAATGCTGTTGCCTTACCAATTCCACTACTTGCACCTGTAATGAGAGCACAGCGTTGTGTCTGACTATTCATACAAATCTCCAAATCTCCAAATGCTATATTATAGCAACCGCCTTGGCGGTTAGGGCATAAACTGTAAGTAGAGAGGTATTTGAATTTTTAAAACAAATGGATCACTGTCACCCCAGTCAAACTCACAACCCTGAAACCCTATTGATATCGTCACGATTTTATTGGGTTTCAGACATATTTGAGAAAATTGGCAATAGTGTTGTTATAGTTATAAACCCTTAGTTAACTTGACAACGCCGTATCTGCATAAATAGGGAAATCTGTGTAACCTTCAGCCCCAAACGCATACCAAGTAGACGGGTCTGCCATTGGATTCAGTTCTAAATTGTGGGTGAAGCGCTCTACCAAGTCAGGATTGCTAATATAAAGTCGTCCAAAGGCAATCATGTCACCATAACCAGCCTGAATTGCTTTTTCAGCCGTCTCCTGGGTGTAGCCAGAGTTACCAATCAGAACTCCCGCAAACACTGATCGAAACTCTGCTAGGGTCATAGGTTCATCAAGTCCATGAAAGCCGATGTCGGTCAGTTCATGAAAGCCGGAGGTGTCACCATCCATGACATGGAGGTAGCTCAGATTATAAATATTCAACTGCTTTGCTACATACAGAAATGTCTCCCGAAAATCAGGTGAACCCATTTCACCATCTACACCATTGGGATTAATTCGGACTCCCACTCGGTTGGCTGGCCACACCGTCAGAACCGCCTCTACTATCTCCTGAAGAAACCGAAATCTATTTTCCAGACTGCCACCGTAGCGATCGCTGCGTTGGTTAGTTTTGGATTGCAGAAATTGATCGATCAGGTATCCATTGGCTGCGTGAATCTCAACTCCGTCAAAACCTGCTGCCTGAGACCGTTCAGCCGCTTTACGGTAGTCTTCAACAATCCCCGGAATTTCCTCGGTTTCCAGTACTCGAGGGATTTCATGGGGTTGTTTACCGCTCGGTGTGTGAATTTCATAGGCACTAATCCGAATTGCCGAGGGTGCTACTGGAAGTTGTCCGTTGTGAAAACTGGAGTGGGAAGCTCGTCCGGTATGCCAGAGTTGGAGGAAGATATGTCCACCTTTAACATGAATAGCATCGACAACCTGTTTCCAGCCACCGATTTGCTCGTCGGAATAGATGCCAGGTGAGTTTAGCCAACCGTTCGCTTGTTCGGAAATCGTGGTTGCTTCACCAATGATGAGACCAGCCGATGCTCGTTGAGCATAGTATTCAGCCATCAGTGCGTTGGGAATCCTCCCCACTCCAGCCCGCGAACGAGTCAAGGGTGCCATGACCACGCGATTCTTTAAAGGTAGATCACCCAACATAAATGGGCTTAATAAGTGAGGAGAGATACTTTCAAAAGTCATAAAGGTTATGTCTTGTGGAGATGAGATGTAGTTGCAGCGGAAACCATAATAATTTTACGCAGAGTTTACCTATTCCTAAAAATCTTTGTAGATTACGTTTCCTGCTTTCATATTTAATTGGTTGGGGAAACAAGCTCGCCAATTTTGACAGTTTTACCTGGCGATGAGCCTGTATCAATAACAACAATATCTTTAGTGTCAAATACTGCTGTTCACTCAAATGCTTTCGGAAAATTGTTTGATATGATTGTGGTAGAATTTTTTTATTTTTTTATTTTGGGGACTTCCTTCCCCCTATTTTTTTTACCCCCTTATTTTCTCAAATTATTGCCACATCTCATCTTCAACCGCCTTGTCACCCGTTAAGCTGTTTTTTACTACTGCATTTATTGTCTCATGTATCAATGCGTAAGTTCTAGTATCTTTCCTCACTTATTAAGCCCATTCATGTTGGGCGATCTACCTTTCTTAGCCTCCCAAAAAATTGGTTTCTCCAGAACAAATCGCACTTGGAGGTATCCCGGTTGCACTCCTATTTCACCTCTAAATTCGTAACCGAGACATCACTGGCATTAATATCATCGCCAAATGTACTGGGCAGATTTACCAAAAACATCACCATTCTGACTGCATGAAATAAAGATACACTTAACCACAAGATATGGTTGCTGGAAAACTTAATGGCAGCGAAAATGGCAGGTATAAACCCAACTACAAGAGCAATTAAGCTAACATTGCGGAGGGTGTATCCTTGGGCTAAACCTAAGAAGTATCCTTCCATCGCAAAACTGATTGAACTAAAAGCTAAGGTAAGTTGTAACCAAGGAAGAAAAGTATTTATATTTGAGGTTACTTCAGTGTGGTTAGTGAACCAACTAAAAACAGTATCTGGAAATAGCACACATACTCCACCAAAAAACACTGCTACCACGAGAGCAGCTAAAATAGAAAACCCTACTAAGGGAGGTAATTGTTGTCGAGATCCTTTTCCTTTAAAGTTTCCAACCAAAGCTTCTGTACCGAATCCCATTCCCTCTACAAAATATGTATTAAAGCTAAATATCTGCCACATTAAGGTATTTTGAGCATAAATCAACGTTCCCAGTTGGACTCCTTGATAGCTGAATATGAATGTAGTAACCAGACAAATACAATTGCTGATCAGGATATTCATATTGAGAGCTAAGTTAGATTTTATAGCTGAAATGTCCCATATTTTTCCAGATAAAGATCGAATTTCCAACCACTGAAATTCCTGGCAAAAAAATATCAATCCCATGAATAAAGATAAATATTGGCTTGTAGCAGAGGATATTCCTGCCCCTGTACTTTCCCATCCCATGTGGATAATAAATACATAGTCAAGTACAATTTTGCTGCCATTACCAAGGACTGAAATTAGCACAACTAAGCTATTTTTTTCTCGTCCTAGAAACCAACCTATCAATACAAAATTGAGTAAGATTGCAGGCGCTCCCCAAATTTGGGTGTTGAAATAGGCAAGACCCGAAGATTTTATCTCTGGGTCAGCATTTAGCAGAGCAAACCCAAGTTCTCCTAAAGGATATTGTAAGAGGATGAGGGTGATACCTATGACTAGAGCAATCAAGCCGTTACGCAGCCCCACCAACAACATCTCTTCTCGGTCATCCCGTCCAACTGCCTGTGCTGTGAGTCCAGTAGTTCCCATGCGTAAAAAGAATAAAGCCAAATAGAAAAAATTCAGCAAGTTTCCAGCAATGCTCACTCCAGCGAAGTGACGGATGTCTTCAAGATGACCCAAAAAGATGACACTGACTATATTTGCCAGTGGAATCATAATACTGGATAGGACGTTGGCTAGAGCCAGTCGGAAATAGCGGGGGATAAAGCTATATTGCGCTGGAAGTGTTTGGTTCATAGATCGAGAAGTGAGTTATGGGCAGTGTTACTGAGCATTGGTGATAAGTTACAGTTATTGTCCATTTATCAACAAGCAATTATACTTAATAAATCTTGATAATTAAGCTAAAAAACATGATTTTCAGGATGGGATACCTTCGATCAGCTTCGCTATTGCATTCTGAAAATCCAGTATTGATGTTAATCTAAGTACATTATTTTGCCTAAATTCAAGTATAGCTACTGATTAATAAAGGCAGCTTTTGTTTGACTTGTCACCAATGGTTACTGAGGACGATTCTTAAAAGGTCAAAGGTTGAGTCAAAGAGCTATCAAGCTACAATGACTTTGTGCAAGTTATAAGTCTTTCAGGGTTTGAGACATGAACTGCAACAAAGCTTGTCTATTTTCATTGAGGTAGAAGTGTCCACCTGGGAACATCTCTATTGAAAATGAGGAACGGGTGTAATCACGCCAACTAACAAGATTATCGTAACTGGCTTCCGGATCTTCAAGACCACCCAAAGCAAAAATGGGACAATCAAGAAGCTCCACTTGGGAATGGATATATGTTTCTATTAAAGTCATGTCTGCTCGCAAGGTAGGCAAGAACAACTCCATGAGTTCTTGGTCTTTTAGGACTACTTCTGGTATGGCAGAGTAATCATTGGTTAATTTTTCAATAAATTCTGCATTAGGTAACAAATGAAGGGGCGGATATAATTCAGGTACGTTAGGAGCAGGACGACCTGATAAAAACACATAAACCGGATTGACGTTTCTTTGCCGGAGTTTTCTAGCTAGGTCATAAGCAATTAGCGATCCCATACTATGACCAAAGATTGCAAATGGCTTATCCAAATGTTGCAGTAAGACCTCTACTAAGTTCTCTGTCAGAATTTCAAGATTTGAAATTGGTTTTTCTTTGATGCGATTTTCTCTTCCAGGCAGTTCAAACGCACAAACCTCTACATTTGAGGGCAATTCTCGAGGCCAGAGACGAAAAATGGATGTCCCACCTCCTGCATAGGGTAGGCAAAATAAGCGTAACTTGGCTTGGGGATTGGATTGGGGGCATTTAATCCAAAGATTAGGTATTTCTGGTTTCATAAATAATATTTGTCTTATGAGACACGATTGAATCTGTAAATACAACGCTTGTTTACCAGAGTGGTAGATTCTCAACGAGTGGTTGGTAGTATCTCTGGAAACAAGAGTGGCAAATTTTAATTCGGAAAATGAGGCAGTTTACATCCATGCCTTTTAATTTACTATCAATAGCAATACCTTATCCAAATCAACAAAAGTCTTGATTTGTAGGTTGGATTGGGTTACGCTGTCGCGTAACCCAATCCAACCTACAAAAAATGGACAAGGCATTGCAATAGTGTAGCTGTTTTTCCCGATAACGTTTGGGAATTCCGTGAACTGTTATTTTGAAAAGCGCTCCCAAGTTATAAAGGGAGTTTGTAGCTTGCCATCCATCATCTCTGGAGCATGAGTCAATACTAGCTTGCCATTCTCAAAACTATAAATGCGTACTTGATTTGTACCAACATAATTTGGAAACAGGCTGACTTCAACACGATGAACCACTTTACCTTTTTGGAGTTCATATTTACCGCAATAGGTAATATATGTTTGTACTGCTTTTGCCTGTTCTTCTAGCGTTCCCCCCAAAATATCTCCTGAAGGAAAATTAGGACGTTTGTTTTTTGAAAAGGTTACACACATATGTCCATCGGGAGTGTACATAAGGTAACCAACAGAATCTTTCCCAAATGGATGGGTAACGTTCCCCTTTGCATCCTTATTTATCCAGGATACCAATCGCCAGCTTCCTACAAATTGTTTTTGTTGGGCTGTCAACTCACCACGGGAAATCTTATAGGAAGAATTGGGTTCCAACTCGGAGGGGGTGGAGCCTTGCTTAGGTGAAATTCCGTCCTGTTTTAAGTTGGTAACACCTTCTTGAGCGGCAGTAGGTTTTGATGTTTCTGCCTTAATTGCAGCCCCACCATAGGACAAAATTAAGGCTGCTGTTAAGCCTCCAGAAAACCATTGAATAGAGCGCTGGATAGGACTCTTTTTTGCTTTCTTGCGCTGTTCAACACTGGCATCAATCGACTCATTAGAAATAGGATTCATAATTCTTCCTCAATAATTTGGTGATCGTCCCAGGCATTATGTAGCAATGAGCCTCTGGGGAAATTAGACAGAAGCTCATTGCTGTGGCTGGTGTCTCAGAAGATACTACCATAGGAACATTCACTGTGTCTACATATTAAAGTCAAGAACAGCAATTCTCATTTTGAAAATAAAATAAGATAAAGTTGTGTATCAACCTTAAATTGTGAGTCCAAAATATTCAATTTTGGATTGTTTTCTCTTGTTTATTTATTGTCAATAATCATTGCTAATTGAGAAAAGCCTGATATAATTAGTTTTCAGGATGATTATTTATATCGAACTCAGGTCCTTTCAATTCATTATGTCTACGAAAGAAGATGATCTAATTTCCAGAGCGGAACTGCTGCAACAAGCCATTGCGACGTTGCAACTGATGATTCAACAAATTAAGGCTGGTGGAGAAATAGCACCATCTGGTTGCTGTGTTTCCCGTTACCAAGCACGGGGTAAACAAGGGGTTTATTGGTACTACAAATTACACGCTAATCACCCAATTTTTCCTACCACTCAACCCGACAAATTGAGTAAATACAAGCATTTAGGCAAGGCTGGAAGTCCGGCTCACGTTGATGCAGTCATGCAAGTAGCTAGGAGAACCCAAGTTGATTACTTACAATCATGTATTGATTCTCTCCGACAAAATTGGGTTGATTTGTACGATAGCCTCAAAAAGAAAAAGTAAGTCTCTCAATTTTTTTGTTCTCGTAAATAAAACGCGAACACTTTTCTATTGGTTTTACTCCCCATTTTCCTTAACCGAGCAGTATTGAGGCAAGAGGCAAGAGTAAAGAAGTTTTCAGCGATTTTACGTTTCTTTACACAGGTTGGTTTTATTGTGTTCACCTACTTGGCATTAAATTTTCAATAATGGTGCGTTGCGCTGTCGCTCTAAGAAGCGTAGCCATGCCCTCAATGGCTTTACACACCATACATATCTGCTATATTAATCAACTTTTCCAGGGCAATTTCCCGAAAAATGAATTGATAAATACTATAATAGGTAATTAATCCCTTATTTGTGGTTGTTATGGTTGTTACTGCTTCGACCCACAAGATTACCTGGGAACTCTTGCCTGAAGATTTTGTTTTAGAAGATGAACCAGTGGATAATGTTAATCAACCTTCTTTAGCCGCTGCACTGACGGAAAGCCTGCAACTGGCAGGGAAACTCCCAGAAACAGCCCTGGCTACGACCAATTACGGCATTTGTACCGTAGTTAATGGCAAAATTGTCATCAAAGCACCTGATTGGGCTTACATACCCAAAATTACCGTGCCTAGAGAGCAAATACAACGTAGTTATACTCCTCACAAACAGGGTGAAATACCGGTTGTGGTGATGGAATTTCTTTCTGACGCAAATGGGAGTGAATATTCCAGTAAAAGGACTTTTCCCCCTGGTAAATGGTTTTTTTATGAAGAGGTGTTAGAAGTTGCAAATTATCTAATTTTTGCACCTGATACGGGTGTTTTGGAATTTCATCGTTTACAAAGTTCAGGAAAATATCAATTACGTTCCCCTGATGAAAATAACCGTTATTGGTTAGGGGAAATGGATTTATTTATTGGTGTATGGCAAGGAAAGCGCGAAAACCGTGATGGTTATTGGTTACGCTGGTGGGATAAGGAGGGTAATTTATTATTGTGGGGGTTTGAGTCGGTTGAGAAGGAACGAGGAGAAAAAGAACAAGAAAGACGAGAAAAGGAACAAGAAAGACGAGAAAAAGAGCAGGCTTTACAACGGTTAGCGGAGTTGGAGAAACGATTACGAGATGCGGGAATTGGAGATTAGGAATCACCCAGAAGAACACGCGACTCGAAAACCACTACCGTAGTTACTGCCACCAGCAACTATGTAGTTACGATAGGAACAACGGCAGTTCCCAGCCTCTTGAAGCCAAGAACCACCGCGCAATATGCGTTTGCTATCGTTACCAGTCCAAGCACTACCGTCATTGGGTGCATTTGTATAGTCCCTATGCCAAGAATCTTCGCACCATTCCCATACATTACCGTGCATATTATATAAACCAAAGTTGTTAGGGGGAAATTCGCCTACATCTGTGGTCTGTTTGTATTTGTTATTATGATTAACTACATCTGTATTAATGGTTTCACCGAAGTAAAATGGAGTCGTAGTCTTGGCTCTACAGGCATATTCCCATTCAGACTCGCTAGGTAAGCGATACATCTTACCTGTGTGTTCCCCCAACCTAGCACAAAATTCCTGGGCATCTAACCATGATATTTTTTCCACTGGCAGATTTGCACCTTGGAAGTATGAGGGTTTAGGGTTTAAATCTATGTTTATTTTCGGTAAACTGGCGATTTTTTGCCATTGTGCTTGGGTAATTGGGTATTTTCCGATGTAGAAAGGTGAAATTGTCACGTTATGTTGAGGTTTTTCATTTTTATATCCCTCTCCTTCTGGTGAACCCATAGAGAATGTGCCACCAGGAATACCTACCATTTCCAAAAATAAATTATTTCCTAAATTGTCTCTAAAAACTATGGGTTGTTTCGGGGAAACAATTGTTGTTGTAACTTGCTGAGAGTGACTAGAAGAAATGGTTATTTGTGAAAGTTGCTGTGGTTGCAATGCTG
Source organism: Anabaena sp. AL93 (assembly GCF_001672085.1). Taxonomy (NCBI): domain Bacteria; kingdom Bacillati; phylum Cyanobacteriota; class Cyanophyceae; order Nostocales; family Nostocaceae; genus Anabaena; species Anabaena sp. AL93. The sequence continues at coordinate 30,581 of NZ_LJOU01000034.1, forward strand.
ATAAAATTTCTGTTGCCGACTGAAAGCGATTTGAGGGTAGGTCTTGCAGCATTTTATCTAATATTATTTCTAAGTCATGATTCACAAATATATATTTTTTCCATATCCATTGCATGACTGTTAAATCAAATAGTGGATCAGTACCATCTGGTTTTTGGAAATATCCTGTTAATAATCGAATACAAGTTACAGCTAAACTATAAAGGTCGCTGTTGGGATAAACTATGCCGCGAAATTGTTCTGGTGGTGCATAACCAGGTGTACCTGTAACTGTTCCCAGTTTGGTGAGAACGTTGTTACCTACCTCTTTGGAAACTCCAAAATCAATTAGGAATAAAGCGCCTGTTTGCGAATGTTTAATAATATTTTCTGGTTTAATATCTCTATGAATTACTTTATTGTTATGAACAAATTGTAAAATATGTAATAATTCAATTAGGATTTTTTTTACTTCAAATTCGCTAATTTTCCCCTTTTGTCGCAGTTCGTTTAATAAATTTTGACCTTCGATAAATTCTTGAATTAGATACAGTCTGCCTTCTTGGGGAAAGAATGCGAGTAAATCTGGAATATGGGGATGTTTCCCTAAATCGTTGAGTCTGAATGCTTCTTGTTCAAATAGCTCTGTAGCTTTTTTGAGCGCAGCACTTCCTGATTGTTGGGTTAGAAATTGCTTAATAACGCAGCGGGTATCTAATCTTTGTTCGTCTACTGCTAAAAATGTCCGCCCAAAACCACCTTCACCAATAATGCGGATAGCGCGATACCGTTCTTTCAGCACTATTTGACTACCACAGGATTGACAAAGGATAGTTTTTGGTGGGTTTTGCTGTAGACACACGGGGTTAAGGCACTGACTCATAAATCCGGTTTGCAGTTAATTATCTCAGTATAATGATAGGATGAGTTTAGGTAAAAATTATTTTAATTGATTAAAATTTTTCTCTGTAATACTTAAATTTCTGATGATTTCATGAAATACAGGGGTTGTTGTTCTCATAAAATGCAATCTAGAGTGGGGAGACCCCACCCCTACGGATTTGAGACAAAAAACTGTACCTCATGACAGCAGGAAGGTTAATACTTCGACTGATTTAGTCTCACAATACCCACTTTACGAGAGTTAAAGTTAACTTTCTATTGTGTCTTTAATCCATTGTTGCAATGTATTGATAACTTCGTCAATGGCAATTTCTTGAGATTCACGGGTTGCGCGTTTGACTACTTCGACTTTACCATTTGTAATGGCTCTACCGGTGACGATTCTGAAGGGGATACCGATTAAATCTGCATCTTTGAATTTTACTCCTGCCCGTTCGTCTCTGTCATCTAATAAGGTTTCTATTCCTGCTTGGTTGAATTCTGTGTAAAGTTTTTCGGCAACGGCGATTTGTTGGGCATCTTTAATGTTAGGAATAGTGATGATGGCGTGATAGGGGGCGATCGCTACTGGCCAAATTATGCCATCTTTATCATAGGATTGTTCTACGGCTGATTGTGCTAACCGTGACACACCCACACCATAGCAACCCATGACTAAAGGCTTTTCTTCCCCTTGTTCGTTGGTATAAGTTGCACCCATCGCCTCAGAGTATTTTGTACCCAGTTGGAAGATATGACCGGCTTCGATGCCTCTAGCTGTTTGTAGGGTTTGGCTTGGGTCATGCAGGGAGCGATCGCCTAATTTTGCTTTACGAATATCTACGGTTAGTGCAGGTAACTTAAAATGCTCACCCCAATTCGCGCCAACTACATGAAAACCAGCTTCATTTGCACCAGTGACAAAGTTCTTTAACTCCACAGCGGTTTTATCCACCAACCGCACAAATTGAGAATTTACCTGTTTATTGACCGCAATATAATCATCACTAACATCTGGTGCTATGTAACCCAAAGGCAAAGATTTTGCTTGCCATGTTGCTTGGGCTTCGGCATTTGGTACAGTTAAAGTGAGGATAGTTTTAGCACCAAATTCAGGAGCTAATTTAGTTAGTTCATTTTGTAATTTGACTTCATTAATTTCCTGATCTCCGCGAATATTTATCAACAGCAAAACAGTTAAACCGTTATCATAAACAGTTTGATATAAAACGTTTTTGACAATTTGGGTAGGAGAACATTTCAAGAAATTACAAACTTTGTCTATAGTTTCTGTTCCCGGAGTTTCCCGTTTTTCGTAAGTTGTAAAATGTGAAGTTTCCGCATCTGCTGGTAAAGAAACTGCCTTTTCTACGTTTGCGGCATATTTACCATCTTCAGTGTAGAGAACTTCATCTTCTCCTGCATCTGCTAAGACCATAAACTCTGTTGAACCAGAACCACCAATAGCCCCAGAATCAGCTTCTACAGCCCGAAAAGCCAAACCAGAACGCCGCAACATATTACTATAAGCAGTATACATTTCCTGGTAAGTTTTTTTCAAACTTTCTTCATCAGCATGGAAAGAATAACCATCTTTCATAATAAATTCTCGTCCGCGCATTAAACCGAAACGGGGACGAATTTCATCACGAAACTTAGTTTGAATTTGATATAAATGTACAGGTAATTGACGATAGGAACGAATCATATCACGGGCAACTGTGGTAATTACTTCCTCGTGAGTTGGTCCTAGTCCTAATTGTTGTTCCCTCCTATCAACGAGAGAAAACATAATTCCCTCAGCTTTAGTATAGGTGTCCCAGCGTCCCGACTCCTGCCATAATTCAGAAGGTTGTAACTGCGGTAATAAACATTCTTGTGCGCCGGTAGCATTCATTTCTTCCCGCACAATTTGGGAAACTTTTTGCAAAACCCGCCACATTAGGGGAAGATAAGCATAAATCCCACCACCGATGCGACGGATATAACCAGCACGGAGTAACAATTTATGGCTAGGGATTTCCGCATCAGCAGGATCATCCCGTAGCGTAACAAATAACATTTGTGATAATCGCATTGTTTTTACCTTTACTTGCTAATTTTGCCAATTATTGAAGATTAACCTATGTCATACCAAATTAAAATGAAGCTCCATAGAATAAGATTTCCAGAATAATTAACCGCAGATGAACGCAGATAAACGCAGATAAATATGAATGATTGTTATTCTGTGCAGCCTCACATAAAATTGGTATCACCTGTCACTTGTTATAACTTGAGGAGATAATTACTGTGTCTGAAATAATGTATCAAGCGCAACCACCTTTAGAATTTATTCCGCCAGCTTTTAACCCTTTGTTGTTAAAGTTGGTACATCTAGTGCTACCTAACTGGATTCGCTGGAAAACACCCATTAGCAACATTGAAGCAGACAATGTTGAAACTTTGGCGGATTGCTATCAACGGTTTCAGGATGGTAAAATCCGGTTTATGTTGGCGTTTCGTCATCCTCAAACAGCAGACCCTCTTTGTTTAACTTATTTACTGTCCCAAATCTTGCCTAAAGTAGCACGAGTTGGGGGTACACAGCTACAATATCCGCTTCATGCCCATTTTATCTATGATCGGGGCATTCCTCTCTGGGCTGGTGATCATGTGGGTTGGGTAATTTCCCACTTGGGGGGAACTCCGATTCAACGCGGTAAAGCTGATTGGACTGGATTGCGTTCGGTGCGGGATTTGTATGTCAATGGTCAGTTTCCGATGGCTGCTGCGCCAGAAGGTGCTACAAATGGTTTATCGGAGATTATTAGTCCCTTAGAACCGGGTATCGCACAGATGGGTTTTTGGTGTGCGGAAGATTTGCAAAAAGCGGGAAGAGATGAGGAAGTTTTAATTTTACCAATTGGCATTAAATATAGTTATGTCAATGAACCTTGGGATAATATAGCAAATTTGTTAACTGAATTAGAAGCGGCTAGTGGTTTATCTGTGAATCAAGAGAAAACTGAGGCTTCTTTTGCTGCGCTTTATCCCCGATTATTAGGGTTAGCTGAACATTTATTATCGGTAATGGAGCAATTTTATACTAAATTTTATCATCAAACATTACCAGATGAAAAAATTACTAATGGGGAAATTATAGATAGAAATGAAGCTTTAGCTTATCGTTTACAAGCTGTGATGAATATTGCTTTATTTATTGCTGAACAATATTTTGATTTACCATCTAGGGGGAATTGGAATGATAGATGTAGACGGGTGGAACAAGCCGGTTGGAATTATATATTTAGGGAAGATTTTAAGGATATTAAATCATTATCACTCATTGAGAAAAGTTTGGGAGATAGAGTTGCTGAAGAAGCATATTTTCGGATGTGGCACATGAGATTGGTTGAGAGTTTTGTGGCTGTTTCTGGGATGTATATCCGCGAAAAACCAACGGTGGAAAGATTTGCAGAAATGACTTTACTTTTATGGGATATGGTTAATAAAATTAAGGGAAATATTTCTTTAAATCGTCCACAATTGGGTAAGCAGCAGGTGAGAATAACTGTGGGTGAACCCATTTCTATTTCTCAACGTTATGCGGTTTATAAAGGTAGTCGCGTCGCTGCTAGACAATCGGTGGCTGAGTTGACGACTGATTTACAACAGGTTTTGGAGGGTTTGGTTGAGAAGGGATGATAAATAAATTGTCTCACGCAAAGGCGCAAAGGCGCAAAGGAAGGAAGAAATACAGAAATTAAAAGTGTGATTTAAATCCCCAACTTCAATAGTTGAGGATTTGGGTTAGTTATTTGGCACTATTTTTTAATTCGTTCCAGGCTTTGACAACTTTATCTAGTTTGTTTGGTAGTTGAGATTGCGAGATGTCATTATATTGGGTTGTGGCTTTTTGACTGGTTAGGGTATAGGTGATATAATCTGCTGAACCTGGAGGTGCGGGGAAACTCAATTTGTTGAATTGTTCAAATTTGTCTTGGGTTAATGATTTTTCAAATTGTTTAACTTGTTCTTCAGTAACTTTTTTGACGCTACGCTCTGAGTCGTTAGCATCACCTATTTTTGTTCGTATCAGTTGACCATCCTTGAGCAAAACTGTTTCATAGGTTTTTCCAGCTATTCCCCCACTGGTAATTTCTCTAAATACTCCGTTTTTGTCTAATGGTGGTGGTAATTCATTGGCTGGAATTGGTACGGATTGGATGGTTTTAACGTCTTTGTTAACTTGATACTGTTGGTAGCTGGGATTAGCAACAACAGGCATAGATTTGAAAGTTATTACACTACCTAAAGATAGAATTGTGGTGAATATGAGGATATTTTTCATGATTTCCTTTGTCAGAATACAAGGATGATCAATCATTATTGACGTTGGGTATTTTTAGATTGTTTCTTTTTGTCTGAATTAGAATTTATAGGATTTAATGATGAAAATATTATACTTCATGAAGCATCATCACCAGCCTGGGAATAAATTCCCAGTCTTATAGCGAAAGTCCGTTAAAACGGACTAAAAGAATTTTGCAGTTTAGAGGGTGTTTGAAAAGTTATGGTTGATGTATCAAATATTTTTTACCCCACCCTAACCCTCCCCTTGTAAAGGGGAGGGAACTGGATTTTTATTGTTTCCCCCCTTTACAAGGGGGGACTAAGGGGGGTAGCAATGTGATGAAAATTACGGAATACCACTTTTCAAACATCCTCTTAGAGTTTATAATTAAAATACAGTGTAATATTGTCCATAACCTAGTAAATAACATAAATAATTATGAATGTACAACTTGTTGATTCCCTTGTAGAAATTGTTTCCAAATTAACTCCAGAAGATCAGAAACTTTTCTTATCTAAACTTTCTCATATCAATATAATTCTGCCAGCAGAACAGCAAAATTTAACATCAGCAGAAAAAGTAGCACAATTTCAGGAATGGTTATCTCAATTTCCTCAAAGTAGTATTACCCTATCAGATGAAGCACTGCGTCGAGAAAATATTTATGATGATAGAGGAATATGAGAAACTATTTACTTGATAGCAATATTATTCTTAGATTTGCAAATTCTCAATCTCTGGAATATAACCTTATACAGAATACTATTTCTGAAATTTTATTACAAGGTGGTCAATGTTTTATTACCTCTCAAGTAATTATTGAATTTTGGGTTGTTGCTACTCGTCCTGTTAATGTTAATGGATTAGGATGGACTGTAGAACAAACAACTCAAGCAGTACAAATGCTAATAAATCAATTTGATTTACTAGAAGAAACACCTGATGTATTTTCTATTTGGTTAAACTTAGTGACAACATATAATATTTCTGGTAAACGCACTCACGATATACATATATTAGCAGTGATGCTTGCTCATAATATCAGCCATATTTTAACTTTAAACCCCAAAGATTTTATAGCTGTTCCAGAAATTACGATTATTCATCCTCAAAGTATGAATAGCTAAGAATATTGTGAATAAAATTATCCTGTAAATCCTTTAATCCTGGGTATCCTGATTCTGTGCCTTCAATAATAATAGTAGAGGCAGAGCCTCTGTGATAGCATTCCCAGTCAGAGACTGGGAACGAGATAAAGAGATTTTTCATGATTTCCTTTGTCAGAATACAAGGATGATCAATCATTATTGACGTGGGGTATTTTTAGATTGTTTCTTTTTGTCTAAATTAGAATTTATAGGATTTAAGGATTTTCAGGATGTCATATTATTTATCGTCAATCATGCAACAGTGTAAAGATATTTTATGAAAAGTTTCTTTAATGGTGAGTTACGGTGCTTCCTCGATTATCAATAATAACTTTCTAGAAATGCACCTAACCCACCCTACAAACTCAAGAAAAATAAAGCATCAGATATTTGCTTTAAACAGCTAATCTTAACTGCTGAGGTAGTTGTTGTAAAATTAAGTCAATAACTTGTGGACTCCATTTAGGTACTGGATTGCTAAAATCTGCAATCTGTCTACCTTTTTCAGTGGGTTGCCATGCTTGATAGGGTTTTATCTGGTATCCTAATTCAGCAAGCTTTTTATTAACTTTGCGTTCAGACCAATAATCTTCTCCAGTTCGACTGTTAAGTTCTCTTGCTATATCTTCAGCTTTAAGATATTTTCTGGGATATTTTTGGTTAATGAGCCTCAAGTCTATGGTGACACAGACTTTTAGATTTGCCGAAACTTCAGAATTGCTAATTTCAACATGAAGTGGTTGAAAATTGGCCTTTTGTGTCATAATAGATACGATTCCTTTTTTTTAAAGAGGAGTCCCTGATCTGGTAAATCAGGAACAGTTTGATTTAAAACAAATGTCAGCATGGCTATGATGGGCTAGGCTGACTTTTAATTTATGGGTTTTAGTAAGATTTTTATAGACCCACAACCTCAGTATAGGGCAAGATTTGGTATGTGTCAATATCAAATTGACAGTATTTTCCATCTTCACACTATGCTAGTGTACCATCTAAAAAATTATTTGTCAACATAATAATTTATTGGATTTTAGACTAAATCTTTCCTTGTAGACTCAACCCCTTGCTGTATAAAGTTTATGACTTACAAGACTTAAAATGACTTGGAAACCCTTAAAGGAAGCTTGGCGAATGGAATTCGCAGCTACACAGACAAAACCCGCCTTTGCGGGTTAAAATACTTTTTCTTAGTCCACGCAGGTGGACTTTGATTGTGTAGACGCGATTTCTAATCGCCGGGGTATTATGTTAACTCAAATGATTCTCTAGCAAGGACGCTATGGCTTCTGGTTGAACTTTCTTGTATTGTTTTTTACCTAGCATCAAAACACAATTGGGAGCGCTGCTACAGCGTTTTTGACAATCGGTGTGTTCAATTGTCACTTTATCAGATAAACCGCGATCGCCTAAAGTTTTTTCTAGGTCTGACAATAACCCCTTTCCACCCCGTTTCAGACAACCAGATTTTTGACAAACCATAATTTTGGCTTTGGGTTGCGGAAGGAAATTTTCCAGCACACAAAAACCAATGGCTTGAATTTGATAAAGTTGCAATTTGAGTTTATTGTTACGGAGATTTAATTTACTAATAGCATCTATGCGAATTTGTTCACCAGGAACTAAGGATAAACCTAGCGAACAGCGTAAATTTTTAGGAATTTTTAGTTTAATATTTCCCCCAGGAACTGCTAACTGTAAATGTTTACATTTCCCAGCGTCTTTACCAACAAAACCTAAAAACTGTCCTTCAATATTCAATTCCGATAAGGTCAAATATTTTTCACCCATTTGCGATAACCCAATTTTTTCAAGAGGAAATAGCTTATCTGTTGGCTTCCACACCCGCCAGAGAATAAATTCCCTGTCTCATAGCTCAAGTCCGTTAAAACGGACTAATAAATTTGGTTCTTGCGTAAATTTTATGGAGAACCCAGTTCAAAATCATTGAAAGCCTTATTGTGTCGGCATTTCATTCAAAATATGGGCATTATAGTTTATGATCCTTGCCCCGTAAGGGTTTTGTGATAATCAATCCTCAACCTCCATAAAACAGACGCAAGAGCCATAAATTTTCTTAATGTTTAGTCATCTTTAGATGACTTTCGCTATTAGACTGGGAATTGATTCCCAGGCGGTTTTTACTTACCCACGTATTTGTTTCATTATTAAAGTGAAACGGTATTATCTGGAGTTATGTTGATGATTCCAATTAAGAGGGAAGAGGAAAAAGATATTTTCACCTCTTACCTTCTTAGGATGGATTGAAATGTTAAGAAAGGCGTTTAGCTTCCACTGTTACGGGTAAACGACTTTTATCGGGAAATTCACTAAATTCTAATTCCCAACCATTAGTTAAAGTGAGAATTTTACCTGCTTCACCATCTCTTTCTTTGACTACTTCTTCTTCTAAATCTTTTTTAGGGACGTAGACAACTAAAGTACCAGCATCATTCATTCGGAGCATTACTTTCATGTGTTTCCTCAGCAGATTCTAGTTCTCTTTTTCGACAACCGATGATGTACCCTGTTTCCAAAAAATGTACAGCATAGATATAATAAGCTTGCAAAAATGTGCCAATGCTGGAGACATAACCAACATCACCAATTTTTGCTAAAACTTCCCCAATTTCTCTACCGGGAAAAGTTCCATCGTTTTTGATTAGTTTCTTAACTCGAACTTTTTGACCAATTTCAAAAATGGGTTGCGAGTCCAGTTCTATTTCATCACGTTGCATGGGAATACCTTTTTTCGCTGACTAAATTTAATAATTCTTCTGTAGTGAGACTGCGTTTTTTGAGGATTGATTGCTGACGGACTACATCTAAAATAGCTTGGGTTTCTTGAGAATCGAGAAAGATGCCATGCTGTTCTAAGAGATTAGATAATGAATGCCGACCAGAATGTTTACCTATGACTAAACGCCGTTCCCAACCCACATCTTCAGGAGCATAAGGTTCATAAGTAACGGGGTTTTGCAGAACACCATGAGCATGAATACCAGACTCATGAGCAAAGGTATTTTCACCCACAATTGCTTTCCAAGGTTGAACATTAGCACCGGAGGCTTTAGCGACTAATTGAGATAGTTTTAACAAGTGTTGAGTTTGAATTCCTAAGTCAACACCGTAAATACATTTTAGAGCCATGATTACTTCTTCTAAAGCGGCATTTCCGGCTCTTTCTCCTAGTCCATTAACGGTAGTATTTACAGATACAGCACCAGCTTTGATTCCCGCTAAGGCGTTAGCAGTTGCTAGTCCAAAATCATTATGGGTGTGAATCTCAATAGGAATTGATAGAGTTGATACTAAATGCTTAACTTTAAGGTGAGTTCGGAAGGGATCAAGTACCCCAACTGTATCACAAAACCGAAAACGTGATGCTCCCCATTCTTGCGATAACATGGCAACATCTTGGAGAAAGTTTTCGTCGGCTCTAGAAGAATCTTCACCACCAACTGATACCCAAAGACCTTGATCTAAGGCGAAGCTAATACAGTCTTTGAGCTTTTGTAAACTTACTCGCCATTGTCCATGAAATTTAGCGGCAATTTGCACTCCAGACACAGGAATAGCAATATGTACTCGCTCTAGTCCACAGGCTATAGAAGCTTTTATATCTGATAATACAGCGCGATTCCAACCTAATAGTTTAGCGTTTAAATCTAAGTTACGAATGGCAACAATGGCGCGAATTTCTTCTTCTCCCATTGCCGGAATTCCCACCTCTAATTCATGGACACCAATGGTATCGAGGAATTGAGCGATCGCTACTTTTTCTTCTAAGTTAAAAGCAACACCCGCTGCCTGTTCCCCATCACGTAATGTCGTATCATTAATCATGATTTGATACATTTTCAAAGTCCCTCTAGCGGAGTTTTTTGTAATATCCTTGTTCGCTACAATTCTTCATAGTGGTAGATGGCTAATGAATTGTTAATTGAGCGAATAAATCATGATTCATGATTTACGATCCTTAATTATTAACTAAATATTGCTGTTGCATCTGTATGACAAGAAACAAAAAATAAGTATAATTTAGCCAATATTTTTTGTGGTATTATTTGTGGATTTCGTTAATAGCCAATAACCCATACAAATATTAGTAAATCCTGTAAAAAATAACATACTCATGCCAGCAATCAAACTAGTAATCATAATTATTACCTCTTATGTTTACTGGTAATTTTTCATCTACCTCAATTCAGGATGTTCTGCAAGCCAATCAAAAATTCTGTCTAGTTGTTGCAAATCCACTAAACCATATTGCCAAAGCAGCATCGGTAAAGGTCCATGATTGAACTCAGGATGTCGTGTTGCTACAGCAATATCAGCCTGGGAAAGTGCCAGTTCTTTTTGGAGAAATTGCAGTAACTTCCTATCAATACGATTAATTACCATAATTGGACATTGACAATTGAAATCAACATAAGGTACAAGTTATTCCCATCAGCAATTACTAATTTTTTAGTTTTAGTAACCTGGGTGAACCTTAGCTTATGTGAATTATCTGGAATATGCAAGATAGTTTGTGAGTGAATAATGACTTGAGATCAATCAGACTTGCATTAAAAATTAACCTCTGATATGCTTTGGATTAGACAGGGCTAGAATTATTAATTGTTATCAGTCGTACTAATCAAAAAAAACATGATTGTTTCCAGCAATCTTTACTCAACACCGTTGCACAAACAATTCTCTAACCATGTCACCAATTGATGACGAGAAGCAAAAAATTGCATCAATGTACTACGAACAAGAATCGCTTCTTCTAGGTTATTAACTTGCACGCGCAAAGACCCATCCGGGGGACAGGAACAGGAAATCATCAACTCTTGCAACCGATGATAAATACACCATCTATCACCTAAAGGAACTTGCAAAATTTGTTCACCGACAGTTAAAAAGTTACAATTTGGTGACATCAGTAATTCACAATTTATGGAGTTAACTTTATTGATCATCTTGGTGATGATTAGTGAGAGTTTGGACTTGTTGTTCTAACTGCTCAATCCGCGAGAGTAAAGAACGAATCACACCTGCCTCTATATCGGGTAATTTGCCATGTTCTAAGGGGGAAATGGGGTTACTAGACTTAGGAGCGATAATCCGGCCAGGAATGCCCACCACAGTGGCATCTGGAGGCACATCACGCAAGACAATTGACCCTGCACCAATACGGACGCGATCGCTAATTTGGATATTTCCTAATACTTTCGCACCCGCACCGACAACAACATTACTACCCAATGTCGGATGACGTTTACCGCTTTCTTTGCCAGTTCCTCCCAATGTTACACCCTGATAAATGAGTGTATAATCTCCCACAATGGCAGTTTCACCAATGACAACACCCATGCCATGATCAATAAATACACCCTTACCAATTTTTGCTCCTGGATGAATTTCAACACCTGTGAAAAATCGTCCCCAATGAGAAATCAACCGGGGAATAAAACTCACATTGTGGATATGTAACCAATGTGCAAGACGATGTAAACACAGAGCATGAAAGCCGGGGTAACAAAATATGACCTCTAACCAATTACGTGCTGCTGGATCACGCTCAAAAATAATCCGAAAATCACTGATTAATGGTTCTAAAAAAAATCTAAAACCTTCATGTTTACGTAGCTTTGTATTTACAGTCTCAGTCTTAATGATCCTGTTTAATGACTGGTGCATTGGTATTGTTAGGTGAAAAAATCCTGTACTGTTTTCATGCTTATATCAGATAACTTCCAAACAGACAGAATTAGCAACGCAGATTAGATTTATTAAATTTATTAAGCTTGTACTCAATATGTTTAACTGCCTATTTAACAGAACTTTACATTTTCTCTTGGGGTAGGGGTACTAGCTTTTGATCACAGGGGTACTGGTATTTTCAGATCAGGGATGCAGCTTTTTTGTACTCACCAGAAACCTCTTAACCTGTAGGACTTTACAGCTATTTAGGCAAGATATTCTTCCATATATTTAGTTGTACTCATTTCCTGATAAACACTGTTTTGATGACAGTAAATATAGATTTTATGTATTACCTACTACTATTATTATTTTATTATTTTGGTAGTGGAAAGGTGGATTTCTTTATTTTATTTTCGGATTTGTTTGCTGTATGTGGGGATACAAAATTGTAATAAGATCCCCGACTTCTTTGATTCATTCTGTCCATAAATAATAAATCAATGTTAGAAGTCGGGGATCTGGGTATGAACGATTGCTATATCAATCAAGAACCAAAGAAATATTTCATCTTAATCTTAATATCAGTATTAGTTTTAGATACAGCAACAGCCGAATCATTAAACTTAGGCGGTCCGGTGAAAACCTCTGGATTATTAGAAAACCCAAAACCTTCTATGGGCGCACCAAAAGCACCAGTATCGAGATTACCATTTTCATTGGCATCATGAATTAATCCAACAGCATAACTACCCACTTTCAAGTTATTGAAAGTCAGTTTTTGAGATATGTCTGTGATCTTGATACATTGGGATTGTAAAGCATTTTTACTATCACGAGGAAACCCTTGACTTTTATCAAAAAGCGTGGCACAAATTTGTCCAGATTTGTTTTTGAGTCCCTCTACTTCAATTGTCAGACTACTATTCAACTCTGCCTTAGCATTAGCTAAAAAGAGTAAATTTCCCAATATAGGGAGTAGTAACATTAGCCCCAGACTTGATGTTTTCCGTAACACAGTGTTTAACTGTTTCTTCACTAATTTACCCTCTATTAAATAAAACTAATATGTTACCTACTAGCCATGTTGATTTTCTGATGGCGTAACAAATGCGAGAATCTTACTGTGTCAGTATAGCAAAAAGTAACAAGATGTCGAAAATCATGGAGATTACAGTCTAATATGCTGACAGAGAAATTAATTGATAAGTAAGTGAATAGCAGAAAACCGACATAAGTAACGGAAGGTAAAATTGCCCAAAATGCCTTCTCTGTCGCTGTTCACCCTTTCCTATTTCTTTGTCATCAGGACAATTTTTAACGCTAACTTACTTAATTAAAACTAATCAATTAAAATCCGTCATCATTAAAATTATGGAGTATAATATGTTTTGTGTTCTAGCTTAAACCAACTGCAAAGATCCAGATTTTATCTGATTGCAGAACAATGACCCTATAAACGGCAACTTAACAGTTACATATCTCGGTGGTTCCAGACATTAAGGATTGATTAATAAAGGACTTTTCAACCAATCATTATCTGTTTTATGCGAAACTCCATTCTGACAGGATTACTTCTAGCGGGGTTTCTATCTCTACCTTTAGAGGTGGTCAGTCACACCCCCGGTTCATCTGTTGCTCTAGCTACTCCCAATAATCAGAACCGTGAACGTTACAATCAGTATATGCGGGAAGGGTACAAAAAAACCGCAGTTAGAAATTTTAAAGCAGCTTTACTTTCTTTCAAGGAGGCTGAACAATTAATTCCCGGCGATCGCTATGCTCAAAATGCTATCAGAAATGTACAAGCCTACATTGGCCGGGGTAAGGTACTTAGACTTAGCTTTGTTCCCACCAAACCCATGAGACTGAGACAAGGAGCAACCAGAACAGGATCAACAAGAAGTTGCTTAAATGCTGTTAGTAGTTTGGATGGGAAAAATCATCAATCAGAATTGACAGCCTTAACAGCTATGTCTGATACTGATAGCTCACAACTGACGACATCAAATCATCCGACATTCTTTTTCTACATTCCTAAAACTGCTGAACCAATTCAATCTCTCGAATTTGTCCTCAGAGATGAAGCTGATGAACCCTTGTACACCAAGAATTTCAAAACACCTCCCCAAGGTGGCATTTTCAGTATCAAAGTCCCTGATCATCGCCCATTAAAACTGGATCAGAAATACAATTGGATGTTGTCAGCAAATTGCTCTAATTATGGCAAACAAGCAGGCCTGTCCTTAACTGGTGTAATTCAGGTTGTTAAAGATGATAACCTCTCAGATGCCATCCAACAGACCAGTAATCCTATAGAGCAAGTAATGCTTTATGCTGCATCTGGAATTTGGGAAAATGCCATTACCACCTTGGCTGATTTACGTCGTCAAAAACCCAATGATCCCACGGTTCAGGATTATTGGGAGCAATTATTAACATCAGTTAAACACTTGGAAGAGGCAAACATTGCCCAAGAACCACCTCTGAATTGAGGATAATTGAGCAGTTTTTTTGCAAATACTTAACCCAGATCCCCGACTTCTTAAAGAAGTCGGGGATCTTTTTGATTTAAGAGGATTTACAACCAATTACCCAAAAGAACGTAACCCGCCCAAAAATTAGGATCTTTGTAGTCCTGACTTTGCAGTAATGCTAGTTGGGCCTGACGCAAAGCATCGGCTTTACTAATATTCTGATTCTTAAAAGCCTCATAAAACTTAGCCATGAGCATGGAGGTTGACTTGTCATCAACTAGCCACAGAGTTCCCAATGTACTCCGTGTACCTCCCCTGATAGCAACACCTGCTAATCCCAAAGATGCTCTCTTGTCCCCCGTTAAAGTCTCACAGGCACTCAACACCAATAATTCCACCGGATCTCTCGATCGCAATAAATTATCTAACTCATTGACTCTTAGCTTCTTATCGGAGGTAACAATAAAAGTCTGATCAGGTTGGGAACTAAACGCACCATGGGTGGCCAGATGAATAATTGAAAAAGAGGAGGAATTAAGCCTATTAGTCAAGGCGTTGCTGGTAAACTCTTGATTAAGTAACTTAGTTGAATTAGGCAGTAGGGATTTAATGTTGTTAATTTCATCCTTCACAGACTTTAACTCACCAAACTCTCTACCTTCAATAGTTCGTGAATCACTCAACCCAGCGATTAAGGCCGGGACATTTTTCTTTTGGAAACGCTGAACGTCCACCAGTTGCAAACTAGGAGCTAAAGCAATATTATACTGTTCGATTAGATATTTTGGCTGACCGTTTTCCTGACGCTTGTTTAACACAGACATGGGAAAGTTTTGCAAAGAACTATCCAGGACAAAAACTAAAGTTTTCACCCCACTCTCCTGTAAGTCTTTTTCCCCAGGACCAATGATCAAATCATATAATTTTTGGGCAATAACGGGTAATGTACGACCACTACCAGTATCTTCAGCGGTAATAATAGTTATTCCGTCTGCAATCTGACGCTCAAAATCTTGTTTATTTTTCTCAATCTTGGAAGTATAACGAGTTAAAGGCTTTTGGGGTAACTTGACAATCACCTCAAAACGGTCTTCTAATAGCACAGGATAAATCAGCGCGGCGTTAGGATCTTGTTTATCAATCACCTCATCAATACTCACTGACCTGCTAGAATTATCATCACAGGCTGATCGCAAAAAGTTTTCTAACTCTGCTAATTTTAAAGAATCAATGGTTTCACGAGCCAATTTCAGGTCTTCTGGTGGTACTTCTTGCGGTTGCAAAAGTAAACTCACATATTCTAGATAAACAGGCTCAGTATTCTCCCGGAAATTAAATTGACTGTCTCGGTTAACAGCAACAAGATCACGGCGCAGAGATTTCAGTGTTGCTAATGATGTTTTATAAGAGTTAAGAGCCTCTTTATTTTTACCTTGAGCCTTAAATATTCGTCCCTCTTGCCATTGCCATTGATAGGTTAGTTCTGGTGCTTTAGCTTGGCGAGAATAATCTAATGCTTTTCGGGTGTAATTATTAGCACCATTCCAGTCTTGACGACTTTCGGCTAATTGACCCAATAATCCCATGATAGAAGATTGTGTCCCCTTGTCTTCCAATTGACTGGCAACTTCATCAGTTTGATTTAACATCTTCACCGCTGCTTGGAAAGATTCTGCTTTCACAGATGATAAATTTAGGGTCGTTGGTTTCAGACAATTCGGCTGTTGTTGCTCTAAACACAGAGAATTTTTCACGTATTTAATTTGAGCATAAATACTTTCTCGACTGGGGGATAAATAGGTTAATGGAACTTTGATTTGATTTTTTAAATCAGTGGCTTCTTTCCATTTTTCCTGTTCCATTAAGATTTCTAATTGACCCAATTGAGATTGAAGTTCTATAATCTGTAAAGAAGGCAAAGGAGACTGAGGTTTTCCAGTTGGTGAAGGAAACTGAGACTGAGGTTTTTCAGTTGGTGAAGAAGAAAGAGAAGCCGCTTCTTTATATTGAGCTAAGGCTTGTTCTTGGTATTCAAGTCCTTCCTTATTATTTAGTTCTATATTTCTATTAGCTAAGTCTCGTTGAGTGTTACCTAAATTCAGTAAAACCTTACTCTGATCTTCTCTAGAACCACTTTTTCTGGCAATATCTAAACTAGCCTGGAGAATTTTTTCAGATTCTGCTAAATTACCTGTCAGACGCATGACATTACCAAGACTTCTGAAAGCCTTAGCTTGATAGGTTTTCTCAGAATTAGCTGATATTTTATCCTTGATTGTATTAATTTCTACATCAGAAATCATACATTTTTTCTCAGTATAACCAAGAACAGCCAATAAAGTTTGACAAGCTCGCGGATACAGTCCCAAGTCTTGCATAGCTTGAGCTTGGTTAATCTGATTTATCAACCCCATTTGATTATTTACAGAGTTGGGATATAGTTGTGCTGCTTGCTGCCATGTATTTAAAGCTGCTTGAGAATCTCCGGTTTTTTGCTGAAGTTGTCCTTGAATGTCAAGGGCTTGAGCTAAAACCCTCTGTTGTTCTGTAGTAATTTTAGCAGACTCTAATGTCTTCAGACTTTGGTTAATTTCGCTTTTAGCTAATTCCCATTTTCCCTCTTGCTGATAAGTCAAAGCAAGATTACTTCGTACTAAGGCTTGATTAAGAGAATCCTGGGGTAAGGACTGGACAGCTTGTTCCCAAATTGGGATAGCTTCGCCAAATTTCCCAGCTTTATACAATTGGCTTGCTTGTTGAATTAATTGGCCAGTATCCGGTTTATTTATCTGATTTTGGGCAATTACGGGAGTAATAGCCAGGGAAAAACAAAAAAGTAAAATCAGTGGCAAAAGAGAACGATAGAATCTTTTTTGCAGAGAAAATTTGTTTTTCTGGGTTGTTTTCCGGGTTGTTTTCTGATTTATGCTCATTTTCTTTCAACTCCACCTTAATTTGATGCACAAGTAATAGCAGTATTGACTCTCTCAGCGGGGTTTCCTGTGGAATGACCGACCAAAACCACATCTCCCTGACTATTGATTTCCCAACCCTGGGCTGGAATAATGGTTTTAAATGCTGTTTTCTCCATGTTTGCAGATGTAGAGTTAATTGCTGATGATGATTTTACAGATGTGGGCGCAATTAAACTTACTTCTACCTCACTACTACTAGGCAGTTGATCTGAAGTCAAGGCTAAACCCCCTCGACCTTTAACTATTAATGAATTTGAATTTTGTGAACTTTGTCCTTGACGGCAAGAATTGGTGATAATGGTAGCAGTCAGTAAATTTTCCGGTAAATCAATTAATCCTTGACTAGGATCTTCACCTCCGGAGTATATTTCTACAACTCCATTAACACCTGTTTCCGAACTAGCGTCAATTTTGGGTTTTTTGGGTTCATCTTTTCTATACCCGTTGTATCCGAAACTTCCTTTGGCCTCAATATCGATCTTCCCACCCCTACCTTGCGTTGCGTTGGCACTAATGTTACCACCATTACCAATAATAAATTTAGTTTTAATTGTCACGTTACCACCATTACCATTTTCCCCCGCACTAGCTTCAATTTTGCTATTATTTTGACGGATAGTATCGGGAATATTCAGGGTGATATCACCGCCCTGTCCACTTTTGGTACTGGCTGAGATGGTAGAATTATTCAGATTTAGGTTTTTTCCTATTAGAGTAATATTACCACCGTCGCCTGATCCTTGACTATTCACAGTGATTTGAGAACCATCCAATTCTATCAGTGTGGGGTCAATGTTAATGTTTCCTGCTTTTCCCGTAGAATCTGAAGTAGCCCCGGAGGAGATGGTGCTATTGGTTAATTTAAGGTTGTCTGTGATGTCAAGTTTAATGTTTCCTGCATCACCGTTAGCACGAGTATCAGTATTAATCTCACCACCATTTTTCAAGGTTAAATTAGAGGTTGTAATGGTGATATTATTACCCATTCCTGTAGCTGTCTCACCTACAACATTGCCAACACGACTCTGATCAATAGTAATGTCATTTGCTGTAATGTCTATCGCTCCCGCATCACCTATACCAAAGGTACTGGCATTAATAAGACCACCATTAGTTAAAGACAAATTTTTTGCTGTAATGTCAATATCTCCTGCATCGCCTATACCAAGAGTACCAGTATTAATTTGAGAAGAAAATGAACTATTATTGTCACTGTAACGGCCTTTGATGTTTATATCACCAGCTTTTATGGTGATCTTCCCGCCTTTTCTTTCTCCTGGTTTAACACTTGTATCGTCTCTACGTGTTTCACCATAGAAAAGACTCGTTATCGAACCACCATTAGTTAAAGACAAAGAACCTGCGTTTAAGTCAATTTTAATGTTTCCTGCATCACCTTTAGCACCTGAATTTACATTACTTGCAATTCTGCTAGAACCATCTATTTTTACATCTGCTTTTACACTATCTTTTGCTGTAATGTCTATCGCTCCCGCATTACCTTTACCAAAGGTACTAGTATTAATAAGACCACCATCAGTTAAAGATAAAGAACCTGCGTTTAAGTCAATTTTAATTTTTCCTGCATTACCTTCGGCACCTGACTCTACATTACTCTCAATCCTAGAAGAAGCAAGTTTGTTTTCCGAGTAAATTACGTTACTGTCAGAAATAGGTTTGTTATTTTCACCCTTAGCATATCCAGAAATATTGATACCATCTGTCGCGTTTATATCAATATACCCAGCAGAACCCTGACCATAGGTACTAGTAGAAATCACACCACCATCTTTCAGGTTTAAATTAGAGGTGTTTATAGCAATATAACCGCCATCACGCGTAGCACCCCTTTTTACCTCACTCTCAATCCTAGAAGAAGCAAGTTTGTTTTCCGAGTAAATTACGTTACTGTCAGAAATAGGTTTGTTATTTTCACCCTTAGCATATCCAGAAATATTGATACCATCTGTCGCGTTTATATCAATATACCCAGCAGAACCCTGACCATAGGTACTAGTAGAAATCACACCACCATCTTTCAGGTTTAAATTAGAGGTGTTTATAGCAATATAACCGCC